>CALFBU010000348.1 GCA_937951455.1 uncultured Rhizobiaceae group bacterium | reverse complement strand
TGATGCTTTGTTTGGCGATGATGGCGATGATCATATCACCGCTGGTACAGGCCACGATACTCTAGCAGGTGGTAACGGTAACGACATTCTTCGCGGTGATGGTGGTAATGACACCATTTCAGGCGGTGCAGGGGATGACCGTATCCAGGGTGGTTCAGGCCATGATAATTTCTCAGGAGGCGCTGGTAATGATGACTTCGTCGGCGGTACTGGTGTTGACACCTACTCTTACCTTTTTGATGACCTTACAGATGGTACGGATGTCTACACGGACAGAATCCGTGACTTCTCATCAGTTGATGTTCTTGACTTGTCAGCGCTAGATATCGAACTTGATGATATTGCGTTCACTGAATCAGGTGCAAATACAATTGTATCCGTTGAGGTCGATGGAACAACTTACGATCTTGCAAGACTTGACGATGTTAATGGTCTCGATGTGCAGGCATTGTATGACGATGGCTTGCTAATCATCTGATTATTTCCATGTGCTTTGTCTTAAAGGCGTTCTTTTGAACGCCTTTTTTTGTTTCTTCAAGGCAATGCCTTTTTGGGCTTTTTCTGGATAAGGTAAAATGTCGTCACTTGGCCAGATTCCGGTTTTAAGACAAGTCATGTACCCGTTATCAAGCCCTGCATCATACATGTCTTTTTGTGTTGCTTGATGGTTATATTCGATGGCGTGCGTTTCAATTGTCAGGGCATCATTTTCGGACGTTATCGTCGCGTACCAAACTCTGGGTGTTCCATCGTTGGCTGGCATTCCAGTGGCACCTGAATTAATCCAAGGCTTGTCGTTTGGTAGAGCGATTTGTGGTATTCCTGAATGGCCAACAATGTATCCATCAACGCCTCTTGTATCAGCGCTAATAATGGCATCTGAGGGAAAAATGAATTCGTTGATTGAATTTGGTGTGGCGTGAGTTGCCAAAAAGCTTAAGTCAGCAACTTCTAACGTCAATTCTCTGGGCAGCGTTCCCATCCAATCGGCTGTTGCCTGATCTATTTTGGATAGGCAGAAGCTATACCATTGATTGGATAGAATGCTGCATTCACTGCCTTCTTCAAAACCGCAACCGCAGTTGTTTGAGCCTTTTGAAATTGCTTCTTCACAATTACCCATAATGATATGGTCAACCGATGATTTGATCAGCTTAATTGTTTCAACGGGCTTTGCACAATAAGCTATCATATCGCCGGTGAAGATAATCTGTGACGGTGAAAAACCGAGTTCATTTGCCTTTTTGAGGACGGCTTGCGTGGCTTGCAGATTGCCATAGGCGCCGCCAAAGACAAATGCTTTATCACCGATTTTGATTGAGTTTGTAGTAGGTTCTAGCTGCATTGCGTTGCGATACATCTGTTTTTTGTAAACAGCAATGTGTGTTTTTAATTCTTGGCTTGCGGTTCGGTAAAATTTGCGTCAGTAAGCATTTATGTCAGCAGGAACAAACAGAACAAGAGAGCTCATCACGGGCGGTCCGGTTATCATATTGGTCGAGCCACAATTGGGTGAGAATATCGGAATGGTTGCCCGTGCCATGGCCAATTTTGGATTGAGTGAATTGCGGCTTGTCAATCCGCGCGATGGTTGGCCAAGCGAAAAGGCCAGAGCGGTTGCGAGCAAGGCTGACCACGTGATTGATGGGGTCCAAGTATTTGGTACTTTGGAAGAAGCGATTGCAGATCTAAATAGGTTGCTTGCCACCACTGCACGTCAACGAGATATGCTAAAGCCTGTTCTGGCACCTGATGTTGCAGCACAACTTGTTAAGTCCCGCATGGAAGTAAACGAAAAGGTTGGCATTCTTTTTGGGCGTGAGCGCTGGGGGCTTGAAAATGATGAAGTTGCTCTTGCCGATGAGATTATCACATTTCCGGTCAATCCTGCCTTTGCATCTCTTAACATAGCCCAAGCCGTTTTGTTGATGTCCTATGAATGGATGAGGACTTCTGTTGCAGAGGGCGAGACAAGATTTGCCGCTCCAGAAAATATACCTGCTTCTAAGGAAAGTCTGGTTAGTTTGCTTGATCATCTGGTGAATGCGCTTGATGAGGCCAAGTATTTCTATCCTCCAGAAAAACGGGAACGTATGACTGTAAATCTCCGTAATATTTTCACGCATGCAGGGTTGCAGGAGCAGGAGGTGCAGTCGTTACACGGAGTTATAGCCGCGCTTGAGCGTCGTTGGATGCGTCCGCGTGGAGCTAAACCTGAACCCGAAGTAGATGAATAGTCAGGCTTGCATCCGTTCAATTCTTACGGCATGTAAAACATATTGATTATCTGGGCAGGGGAATTGTTATTAAAACTTGGTTTAGCAATTTTATAGGCTTTTTTCAGCTAATCGGAAACCGTAAGGTTGCTGAAAATAATAGCATTATACCCAGCTGGCCTATCTTTGGCTTATTGTTGCTGCTTATTACAATCGCAGTTGTGCTTTTAAATTTTTATGCTGATCCTGCGTACATGGAATGGTTCAATGTCAATAACACAGACGATCCTACCAGTATTTATACTAAAACAACCGATCTAGCTAAGGTTGATCCTTATTTGATCGTTTCGTTCCTAATGATGATGATTATATCAATTTGGAAAGTTGCACCCAAAACAAAGCACGAGCTGACTAAATGGCACCATTGGTTCATGGGCTATTATTTTATCTTCACAACAATTGCCTTTAGTGGACTTATAACCTTGCTTCTCAAGCATGTATTTGGGCGTGTAAGACCCAATGCAAATGATGGCAGTGCAATCTGGCAGTCTTTTCCTTTTCAAGGTGGATATGATTTTTTAAGTTTCCCGTCGGGACATTCTACAACGGCTGGTGCCATTGCCATGATTATTTATCTGTTCGCACCGAGACTTGCGCCTTTCGGGTTTGCTTTTGCCATATGGATTGCTATTTCGCGATTAGGCGTAGGCGCGCATTATCCTGCCGACGTCTTGGCAGGGCTTGCGGTTGGAGCAATTTTTACATGGATTTATGCGCGTTCTTTTGCACGAAAAAGGCTTCTGTTTCAGTTTGACCAAAACGGAAAACTGGCATTTCGCACACCTTACGGTTCACGTTAAGCGACAAACGCGTTATTGATTGATTCTTAATTTCTAATAGCAATGTAATTTAAGTTCATGACTGTTCTTGTGTTTGACTCTGGTATTGGCGGGCTAACCGTTCTACGTGAAGCGCGTGTTTTGATGGCTAATCGTAATTTTGTTTATGTCGCCGATGATGCCGCCTTTCCATATGGAGATTGGGAAGAAGGTGCACTTTGCGAGCGTATGGTGAGACTATTTGGTGAACTGATTGCTCGCTGGAAGCCTGAGATTTGCGTAATTGCATGTAATACAGCTTCTACAATTGGGATTTCCGCCCTGCGAGAAGCTTATCCAGACCAAGAGTTTGTGGGCACAGTTCCCGCAATCAAGCCAGCAGCAGAACGCACTAGCTCTGGTTTGGTTTCTGTCCTTGCAACGCCTGGGACAGTTAAGCGTCAATATACACGCGATCTCATTGAGCAATATGCCAGCAAATGCCATGTTACGCTTGTAGGGAGTACCAAACTTGCCGCCTTGGCTGAAGCTTATATGCGGGGCGGCTTTACCGATGAAGAGGCGGTGAAACAAGAGATTATGCCTTGTTTTGTGGGCGATGGTATCCGCCGCACAGATATTGTGGTTTTGGCGTGTACGCATTATCCGTTTTTGGTAAACAGAATGCGTAAAATGGCGCCTTGGCCTGTTGACTGGATTGATACGTCAGAAGCAATAGCGCGTCGGGCATCTGATTTATTGCAAGCTAAAGCAGGTCATGAGACAGGCGACTTTCAGCAGGGTGAAGATATCGCGTATTTTACCAGTGGTCAGCAAAGCTCTGAGACAGTCCAGCTCTTGGCAGGATTTGGCTTAAAGCCTGCTTAAATTGCATATAATCCTTGACTTTTATCGCTGTTATGGACTATTTCACCTCATCTTCTGATTACTTGTAATCAGTAGTGTCTAACGTATCCCGTGATTGCTTTCACAAAACGTGAGTGAAGTTTTCTGTCGGTAGGGCTAAACGGTCTTGCAGAGGAGGGTACGTTTCCTTCATTCAAAACATGAGGTTTTGGATGCAATACTTTGATATTACGTAAGGAAATGTAATGAGCAAGCGTATTTCTGCTAAATATAAAATTGATCGCCGTCTCGGTGAAAATATTTGGGGTCGTCCAAAATCTCCTGTAAACCGTCGTGAATATGGTCCAGGTGAACACGGTCAACGCCGTAAGGGTAAACCATCTGATTTTGGTATCCAGCTTCATGCGAAGCAAAAATTGAAAGGTTACTACGGTAATATTTCTGAAAAGCAATTCCGCAAGATTTATGGTGAGGCTGTTCGTCAAAAAGGCGATACATCTGAAAACCTTATTGGTCTTCTTGAAAGCCGTTTGGATGCAATCGTGTATCGTGCAAAATTTGTAGCAACCGTTTTTGCGGCGCGTCAGTTCATCAACCACGGTCATGTGAAAGTAAACGGCTCAAAGGTCGATATTGCTTCTTATCGCTGTAAAGTCGGCGATGTGATTGAAGTTCGCGAAAAATCAAAGCAACTTGCTTTCGTACTTGAAGCCATTCAACTAGCAGAACGCGATGTTCCTGATTATATCGATGCTGACCACAGCAAAATGACGGCCACATACGTTCGTAAGCCAGCATTTGGTGACGTGCCTTACCCTGTTGTTATGGAACCAAACCTGGTGGTTGAATTCTACTCACGCTAAGCGTGATGAAAACAATCCAATGATTTTAATGCCCGGTTCGTCCGGGCATTTTTGATTCAAGTAGATGGTTTGGTCAGTTTAAATTTATGTGTGATATCTGTCACATTGTGGGATTATATAAAATTTAGTACAAATGTGATTTGGTTATTTGGTATCTATCGTGTAATAACTTACCTTAGGTAATATTCTTTCGGCTTTATGAGGAAAACTCTATGCAAACTCGTATTCTTTTAAGTGCCTTACTTGCTGGTAGTGTGATTGCGGTGCCTGTATCTGCTGAAGCTGCGCAGAAGAGGAAAACGCTTTTTGAGGTTCTGTTCAAGAAAACGCATGAGAGAAAGCTAAAGAAGAAACAACGGCTTGAGGCTTTGCGCCTTCAGCAGATACAAAATCAGCAAGCGATACAAAAAAAACCAAAGAAGAAGCTTGCCAAAGTTGCAACAAGCAAGAATTACGCTTACCGCGTTGCCAAAAGGGCGCCGATTGTGTTGGTAGCGGCACCCGTCACTTTTGCCTTGGCCAATACGGGTACTGAAGCTACGCAGTCTGAAAATGTAACGCTTTCACCGATGACAACCGATATCGTGAACGCAGGTAAAATGAATCTACTTGCTGAAGCGCATTTGGCTTCAGCGGTTGCTGATTTTTACAAAGAAAATCAGGAATATTATTGGCTGGATGAAGTGGGTTCTTATAATGCAAGAGCTAAATCTGCTCTGAAAGTCTTGTCTCAAGCTGATGATTACGGCTTACGACCAGATGATTATAAAGTCGATGCAACTGTACTTGCCTATGATTTGGATGAAAAAGCGCTATCGCGTGAAAAGATTAACCGTGAAATAGCCCTTACAACTGCTGTGTTGCGTTATGCGATGGATGCAAAGTTTGGAACGATTAATCCAAATCTTTTGAGCGGTTATCACGATTTCCCCGTTCACTATGGAAAATCGGCCGATGTTCTTGAGAAAGTCATGGGAAGCAGTATTTTACAACATACGCTTCAATCACTGCATCCTTCGAATGCTAAATTTAATGCGTTGAAGCGTGAACTGGAATCTCTGCGCGATGTTGAAGATGATATTATCGAGCTGGATCCGAAGACTTTTATCAGGCCAGGTCAATCACATGTGGAGCTTCCAAACATCTTGATGGCAATTAAGAAGCGCGGTTCTAAAGCGCTACTTGAAGCACATTCGGAAGTTTTGGATGAATATTATGGCTATCTTGAATATTC
>CALFBU010000347.1 GCA_937951455.1 uncultured Rhizobiaceae group bacterium | reverse complement strand
TTGCCGGAGCCATTGGGGCCAACAATGCCAACACGCGCACCGCGTGAGATGATGGTGGAGAGATCATCCACGATTTTGCGCTCGCCAAAGGATTTTGAAACGCCGAAGAGTTTGGCTACCAGTTTGCCGGAGGTTTCACCCTCAGCCATGGTGATGTTAACACCGCCAGCAACCTTGCGTTCGCTGGCTTTTGTCTGGCGCAGTCCTGCGAGTTCCTTGACGCGGCGCATGTTGCGTTTGCGTCTGCCAGAAACACCATGGGTAATCCAGTGTTCCTCACGCACGATTTTGCGAGATAGCTTATGGCTGTCGAGTTCTTCCTGTTCCAGAAAGTCATCGCGCCAATCTTCAAAATGTGCAAAGCCTTTGCTCATGCGGCGTGATTGCCCACGATCCATCCATACGGTTTCTTGTGAAAGATTTTCTAGGAAGCGTCTGTCGTGACTTATCAGAACAAGCGCTGATCTGACTTGATGGAGCTTTCCTTCCAGCCATTCAATAATGGGTAGGTCGAGGTGGTTTGTTGGCTCATCCAGAAACAAGATATCTGGTTGAGGGGCAAGGGCACGCACAAGTGCTGCACGCCGCGTTTCGCCGCCTGATAAGTCTTTTGTTTTTGCTTGTGGTGACACGCCAAGCTCTTCCGCCATTGCAAGGGCTACGTGCAGTTCATCTTGAGGGCCAAGGCCTGCTTCAATGTAAGCTTCAACGGTTTCAAAACCAGCAAGGTCTGGTTCTTGCGGCAAATAATGGAAGGTCGTGCCAGGCTGAACAAAGCGTTCGCCCTTGTCTGCCTCTACCAAACCTGCTGCAATTTTCATGAGTGTGGATTTGCCAGAGCCATTTCGCCCGACCAGGCATATTTTGTCACCCTGATGCACGGCAAGGCTTGCACCCTCCAATAAAGGGGTGCCGCCAAATGTAAGGTGAATGTCTTCCAGAAATAAAATTGGTGCTGCCATAGGCAAGGAGATAGCCGCTAAAAAGATGGATTCATAGGCAAAAGATCGGGGTCTCAATGGATAATTTCAAAATATTCGGAATTTCCCCATAAAACCCGCGACAAACTGCCATTTTTTCTTAAAAAATCTGGACACTATGTGAAGAGGACATTAGAACGGCTCTAACATGAATTCTTGTGTGAGAATCTATGTCTTTTCGTATGTCCTTACCTAAAGCATGATTCTCTTTAGAAATTTGAAAGGACACATTCCGTGGCAGCCAAGAAAAAACCTGGAACACCGGAACCGACGCGTCGCGACTTTTTGTATATAGCAACAGGTGCGATGGGTGCAGTAGGCGCAGGCGCAGTTGCCTGGCCTCTCGTAAGCCAGATGTCGCCAGACGCAGCAACAAGAGCGCTGGCTTCAATTGAAGTTGATGTTTCTTCTATTGAGCCTGGTCAGGCCATTACGGTAAAATGGCGTGGTAAGCCTGTTTTCATTCGTAACCGTACGGATAAAGAAATTGAAGAAGCAAAGGCTGTTGCGCTTGCAGATCTTAAGGATCCGATCGCACGTAATGAAAATGCTTCAACTGAAGAAGCAACAGACACAAACCGTTCAGCTGGCGAGGGCAAAGAGAACTGGATCGTGATGATCGGTTCTTGTACGCACCTTGGTTGTGTGCCGGTTGGTCTTGCTGGTGACTTTGGTGGCTGGTTCTGCCCGTGTCACGGTTCACATTATGATACCGCTGGTCGTATCAGAAAAGGTCCTGCACCGGAAAATCTCGCGATTCCTCCGTTCCAGTTCGTTTCTGACAGCACAATTAAAATCGGTTAAGGGAAAAGGATAAAGATTATGAGTGGTGGACATTCAGAATACGTTCCAACAAGCGGTATAGGCAGATGGCTTGATTCACGCCTTCCTTTGCCGCGTATGGTTTATGACAGTTTTATCGCCTATCCGGTTCCGCGTAACCTGAACGGCTGGTACACATTTGGCGCCATCTTGATGGTTATGCTTGTCGTGATGATCCTTACAGGTGTCACGCTTGCCATGAACTACGCAGCGTCTACACAACTTGCATTCGATAGTGTTGAGCACATTGAGCGAAATGTTAATTACGGCTGGCTCATCAGAAGTGTGCACTCAAATGGTGCATCCATGTTCTTTATAGCTGTTTACATACATATGTTCCGAGGCATGTATTATGGTTCTTATAAAGAGCCGCGCGAAGTGCTTTGGATTCTCGGTGTTCTTATCTTCCTTCTTATGATGGCGACTGCTTTCATGGGCTATGTTTTACCTTGGGGCCAAATGAGCTTTTGGGGTGCAACAGTTATCACTGGTTTCTTCTCTGCTATTCCACTGGTTGGTCCTGGCATTCAAGAGTGGTTGCTTGGTGGTTTCGCGGTTGATAACGCAACGCTGAACCGTTTCTTCTCTTTGCATTACCTGTTGCCGTTTATGATTGCGGGTGTTGTAATTCTTCACGTTTGGGCATTGCACGTTACGGGTCAAACAAACCCGACAGGTGTTGAAGTCAAAAACATGAAGAAGGAAACAGTTCCTTTCACACCGTTTGCAACGATTAAAGACGCATTGGCTATCGTGATATTCATGATGGTGTTTGCATGGTTCATCTTCTACTTGCCAGACTTCTTGGGTCACCCTGATAACTACATCAAGGCTGATGCGTTGAAGACACCTGCACATATTGTGCCTGAGTGGTATTTCTTGCCTTTCTATGCAATCTTGCGTGCGGTTACGGTTAGCATCGGCATTCCATTTACGGATATCGTGTTGATTGACTCAAAGTTGGGTGGTGTTATCGCGATGTTTGGTTCGATTGCAATCCTGTTTGTATTGCCTTGGTTGGACACTTCAAAAGTACGTTCAGGCAACTATCGTCCGATGTTCAAACTGTTCTTCTGGGTGTTCGCAGTTGTTTGTGTCATCCTTGGTTGGTTGGGTTCACGCCCTGCTGAAGGCAGTGGATTTGTCGGCATGTTGTTGGATGGGGATTTCAAAGGTAACTACGTTGCTTATTCGCAAATCTTCACAGTTTACTATTTTGCGCATTTCCTTGTAATCTTGCCGTTCCTTGGTTGGTTCGAGAAGCCGAAGGATGTACCTCCGAGCATCGCAGATGCAGTATTGGGCAGCAATGCCAAATTGGGTCGTGCTGGTGCAGCACAACCTGCTGAATAAGATTTTGGGGAACCATATAATGAAAACGATAATCTCTAAAATAACTGCTGCTGCTCTTGCTATGGGCATTGGATTTGGTGCAACGGCCGCTTTAGCTGCTGGTGGGCCGACAAATAAGCCACGCGAAGTGGACTGGAGTTTCTCTGGTCCGTTTGGTAAGTGGGATTTGGGTCAGTTGCAGCGTGGGTATAAAATCTATGCAAATAACTGCGCTTCTTGTCATTCAATCGAGTTGCTTTCTTTCCGAAACCTACAGGAAATCGGTTTTTCAGAAGCTGAGGTAAAAGCAATTGCTGCAGAGTTTGAAGTCACCGACGGTCCAAATGCTGATGGTGAAATGTTTGAGCGTGCTGCTGTTCCTGCGGATAGAATTCCTGGACCTTATGCAAATACTGCTGAAGCTGCGGCTTTAAACAATGGAGCTGCTCCGCCAGACTTCTCACTGCTTGCAAAGGCACGCGCACCTGAGCGCGGTTTCCCGACATTCGTGTTTGATATTTTCACAACCTACGCTGAAAACGGTTCTGACTACATTTACTCTCTTCTTACAGGTTACCGAGACGTGCCAGAGGGGGTAGATGAACCTGAAGGTTCTCATTACAATCCTTATTTCATCGCGGGTGATTGGATTGCTATGGCTCAACCTTTATATGGTGATGATATCGAATATGATGATGGTACTGAACCTACACTTGAGCAACACGCAAAAGATGTAGCTGCATTCATGACCTGGGCGGCTGAGCCTTACCTTGTCGAGCGCAAGCAACTTGGTTTCAAAGTTATGATCTTCCTTCTCATTATGACAATCCTGCTTTATCTTTCAAAGAAGCAGGTATTCGCCGGCATGAAGAAAGACTAAAGGTCTTGAAGATATGAAATTATAAAGGCTCTGTTAATCAGGGCCTTTTTTTATGGAATGAAATACAAACCGGAATTTACAATCATGCCACATTCACTTCGCCAACAATTGGAACAAGCCATTCGAGCCATTCCGAATTACCCTAAAGAAGGGATTATTTTCCGCGATATTACAACGCTCTTGAGTGATGCCTCCGCTTTTCGTCGCTCGATTGATGAGTTGGTTCATCCCTATAGTGGGTCGCAAATTGATTTTGTAGCTGGCATTGAAGCGCGTGGGTTTATCCTTGGCGGAGCCATGGCGCATCAGCTTTCATGCGGGTTCGTGCCCATTCGTAAGAAGGGTAAACTGCCATCGGATTCAATTTCGATTGAATATGATTTGGAGTATGGCAAAGACGAATTGGAAATTCACAAGGATGCCTTCAAGAAGGGCGCGCGCGTCTTGCTGGTTGACGATCTCATCGCAACCGGGGGCACGGCAGAGGCCTCGGTTAGCCTTTTACGTGAACTTGATGCCGATATTATTGGCGCCTGTTTTGTGATCGACCTGCCAGAACTTGGCGGGCGTAAAAAGCTTCGCGATATGGGGATATCCGTTCGCACGCTTGTCGAGTTTGAAGGACATTAAATCCGCTTTTGGATTGTCGCTTTTAGCGCTTTCAAATCTTCCCCGACTCATCATGATACGGATTAATTAATTGGGGAGAGTATCTATGAAAGTTGGATTTATTGGCCTTGGCAATGCGGGTGGAAAACTTGCGGGCAGCCTGCTTCGTAATAAACATGATTTAACAGTTTTGGATCTGGATAAAGAAGCCGCTCAGCCGTTTTTGGATCAAGGTGCAAAATGGGCTGAGAGTGCCAAGGAGATGGCGCAAGCTTGTGATTTGATCATAACATGTCTACCCAGTCCTGCGGCATCGGCTGTGGTGATGGAGGGTGAGGGCGGTATCCTCGAGGGCATGGGCGAAGGCAAAATCTGGGCAGAGATGTCTACCACCGATGCGGATGAAATCAAGCGGCTGGCAAAGCTGGTTGAAGCCAAGGGTGGGACGGCGGTAGAGTGTCCCGTATCCGGCGGTTGTCATCGTGCAGCAACGGGTAATATCTCGATTTTTGTCGGTGGCGAGCGCGCAGCTTTTGATCGTATGCTGCCATTTCTGAAAACCTTGGGTCGACGCATTTTGCACACGGGGCCTTTGGGCTCTGCTTCCATCCTGAAAGTCATGACCAATTATCTCGCCACGGCTAATTTGATTACCATGTGTGAAGCCATGGTGACGATGAAAGCTGCCGGTATTGATATGGCCACGACTTATGAAGCGATGGTAATCTCCTCGGGTACTTCGTTTGCGGCGGAGACGGAAGGGCAGGTTATTTTAAACGGCAGTCGTGACATTGAGTTCACCATGGATTTGGTACTCAAGGACATTGGGCTTTTCCAAAAGATTGCCGAAGATAATAACGTGCCGCTTGAAATCAGCCCGATGCTGATTGACATCATGAAGGATGGGCAAAAACGCTATGGCGAACGGGCCAATTCGGATGATATCATTCGCCGTCTTGAAGATGCAACAGGGCATGAAATTCTGGCCGATGGCTTTCCCGCATTACTGGTTGACGATGAGCCAGAAGAAGAAGGCTATGAAGTTGTGCCACGCGGGCGATAGCCGCAATATCCCTTGTTAATTCCTGATTTACGCTAGGATAAGCACTGATTGGTTCTTACAATTTATGCATGTTTGCTTTATTTATAGGCTAGCAAATTTTCAATGACCTTCCATAGGAGCGGCTGAACAGCCTTTAACTCATATCCATGACCTTATTGATTTTCTTTCTTTTCCTTGCGGTATTTGTTTCGTTTTTATGTTCAGTGTGCGAGGCGGTTCTGCTTTCTATCCGACCCGCCTACATTGCAAATTTGGAAGAAACCAAGCCCAAGCTTGCCAAAAAATTAAAAGGATTAATTGAGAATATTGATCGCCCGCTCGCTGCCATTTTGACCGCGAACACAATCTCGCACACCATGGGGGCTGCGGGTGTTGGGGCGCAGGCAACTGTTGTGTTTGGCAATGAATATTTAGGCGTCATTTCTGCAGTGCTCACGCTGGTGATACTTGTGTTCTCCGAGATTATTCCAAAAACGCTTGGTGCTACCTATTGGCAAAAGCTTGCACCCTCCATCAGCAAAATCATTCAATGGATGATATGGTTGCTTTTCCCGCTGGTATGGCTTTCTGAAAAACTGACCAAATTCATGTCAGGTGGACATTCAAGCCCTTTCACGTTCAGCCGCGATGAAATGCGCGCAATGGTGGATATCGGCAAAAATGAGGGTGTGTTTAACGAAGAAGAGCACGTCATCTTTACCAACATGATGAAAATTCGTCATGTTTCAGTACGCGATATTATGACGCCAAGGTCGGTTATCTTCTCACTTTCGAGCGGTATGACTGCCGAGGAATATTTCAAACAATACCCACAGTCACCATTCTCAAGAGTGCCGATTTACTCTTCCTCACCAGATCATATTGATGGATATGTGTTGAAAGTGGATATTCTTGCAGCACTTGCCTCAGGAAAGAAAAAGACGAAACTCTCAACGATGAAGCGCGACTTCTTTGTGCTCACCGATCAAATGTCGGCGTTTGATGCGCATACTACGCTTATCAACCAACAAACCCATATGGCGCTCGTGCTTGATGAATATGGCTCGGTGCAAGGATTGGTGACACTCGAAGACGTGATTGAGACCATCATGGGGTTGGAAATCACCGATGAACTCGACACAGTAGAAGACATGCAAATTTTAGCCCGTAACCAATGGCGCAAACGCATGAA
>CALFBU010000346.1 GCA_937951455.1 uncultured Rhizobiaceae group bacterium | reverse complement strand
CAGGCTCTGCTGTCATCATGAACCGATCCTGGTTCATGGATAATCAAATGGTTTTTGATGAAAATTTGAAACGGCTCGAGGATCTGGATCTCTTCATGCGACTTGGTGCAATTGGGGCATCTTATGTTTCGCACAGCCTGTTAGGTGTTTCGATTACCGCTTCTGATTCTCGCTACCCGGAAGTGATTATTACTGCTTGCGAGGCTATGAAAAGCAAACATTTTGGAAAAGATAGCCCATTGAGTCCAGCACAGCGTGCACGGTTAAAAGCATATCTTTTTTATGAATTGTCGCGCGCACATATCTCAAAGTCTGAATACCATCGCGCTTTGGATTATTTGGTTAAATCCTATATTCAAAGGCCTAGGCTGTCTATGTATCCTGGGCCTGGCTGGACTAAATCACCTCGCTAATTTTCATATAGTTTTTCAAAATGCGCGATGAGATTATCTTCAAAAATGGGTAAATCATTCATGGTTTTCGCTACCAATTTTCCCATTTCACGTGCTTTTTTAGGATTAGATAAAACCAAACGTAATTTTTCTTCAATCAATTCGGAAGAGACATCTTCCAAAAGCCAACCCGTCTTATCATCAACAACAAATCGCTGAAGCATTTCATGATCGGAAGCAATGATACAACATCCGCAACTGGCAGCTTCGAGCACGACACGCGGCAAGCCTTCCTGAAGTTTGCTAGGCGCTACGTGAACATCTGACTGCCTTAAAATTTCAGGCATGTTCTGAGGGTCAATTGTACCCAGATAATCGATGATACCTTCGTCGCTTGCTGCTTTAATTTCATCCAGTGGATAAGCGTCTGGATTATCAGTTTCGAATTTTCCAGCTACCTGAAAAGTAACTTTTGGAAAGTCTTTTTTAAGATGGGTTGCTGCTTCTATATATTCTCCTAAGCCTTTTGCCTTTAACAGACGACTGGCAAACAAGACGATCAAATCACCTTTACGAGTTTTTGAATAAAATAATTCCCGATCAATGCCAGCACCCATGACGATTGAAGAACGATCCAAACTAACGACATTTTCTTTAGCCAATTCTTCCATGCTGGCATAATTTTCAAATGTAGCTTGCGGTTTTAAAGAGCGATTGGAAAGTCCAAGGACAATGGAAACAACAAATTTTCTTGCTTTGGCTTTCAAACTTTTGTCCGGTTCAAAAACTTTGCCAAGGCCTGGGAATGTCAAAATCAGTTTTGGGGTTTTGCGCAAAAGCATTTTATTGATCAACAAGGCCACACCCATAAACAAAATTGGCTTGATGGTGATGGCATGAATAACGTCGGGTTTTTCTGTTTTGATGTGTTTCAAATAGCTGCCAACCAAACTTAAATCACTTTTGAAATTTAACTGATGCCTATCCAGCTCGACTTCCAAAAGTTTCATTGCGGTATTGTGCGGAAGTCCTTTTGAATGGGGTTCGACGCCAGTAGAAAGTGACACCGTATAACCTTTATCAACCATCGCTTGAGCCAAAAACAAGCGATGTGCTTTGAAATAATCCAGATCATTGCAAGCATATAAAATTTTCAAGCTTTGTCTCAAATACAGTTACGCATCCGCTTTGATGCTTTGCAGATAAATGGAAATTGCAAAGCATGTTGTTGGTACCATTTCATGCATGAATTTACCAACCTGAGAAATCGGAATTTCTATCAGCGTACCTTCAGTGATGTTCAACTCGCTTTTTTTGATGTCTTTCAAGATGTAAAAAGAGCCAGTAATGTTACGCCCGTCTGGATAAATATTGTTAAAATCGACAAGCGATATAAAGGCTTGCTTGCTTGGCGACAAACCCGTTTCTTCTTCAATCTCACGCATGGCAACTTTTAGAAGATTATCCTCACCAGGCTCAGCGGAACCTCCGAAAATACTAATCATGTTAGGTGAAAAAATCGCAGGATTATCATCACGTCGCTGCAACAAAAGACTGCCAGTTTTTGAAACCAGAATTGCACCAGCAATCGATATCATCGCGAAGGCCTTTCAGAATTATCTGACAAAGTTTACCAATAATGTAGCCGTCAGGATGATTGCAATCCACATGACCATGGCGCCATTTGGCCATACACGCGCCATGCGACCTTCAGGACCATGTGAATTATGCAATGCTCTCACCAACTTTTTAGCTTTGCCTTTTGCAAACCAGGTTCCAAACATAAACAAGCTTGAGATAACATTTCTAAGACGTGTAATCATGCGCGGCAACAAACGGCGATAAACAACATCCGTATCAAGATTTACTGATTTTATTTCTGATGGATACAAACCAATTCTCATTAAAACGACAAAGACCAGGGCCGAGAACATCAAAAGCTGCAACTGCTTAATCACATGCGTCATGGTGTAAGGCGTGTAATCAACTGCATTTGGAAGCAAAGCGTAAAGCGGGTCCGGATAGATACCAATGGCAATACACAGGAAGGCAGTCATGCTCATCGCCAACAACATATGTGTCGGCGCTTCTCTCGGACGCATTCCACTGTCTTTCGCAAAGAATGCAGCATAGGGAACCTTGATGCCCGTGTGATACAGCGCTGCGGCTGATGCGAACAGAAGTGCCAGCCATACGCCAGCATGTCCTGCCTGTGATGTGCCAGAAGTAATAAGAGACTTTGAGGCATAGCCTGAGAAAAGCGGGAAAGCGGATGCAGCCATTGCACCAATGATACAAAGCATCATTGTCATCGGCATGGATTTGCCAATGCCGCCAAGCTCTGTTGCTTTTGATTTTCCGGTTCTAAACATCACGGCACCAATCGCCATTAACAGCAGCGCCTTGTAAAGAATATGCACCACCGCATGAGCCGCGACCCCGTTGAGCGCAAGTTCAGTACCAACCCCGATGCCCACAACCATAAAGCCCAGTTGAATGTTAAGCGAATAGGCAAGGACGCGGCGTAGATCATTTTCAATCACGGCATAAAAGTTCGGGAACACGGCCATTACTGCGCCAATGTAAATCAGCAGTTCTGTGCCAGGAAAACCACGCGCAAGGGCATAGACTGCAAGCTTTGTCGTGAAAGATGAAAGGATAACCATGCCGGTAATGGTTGATGCTGGATACGCATCTTGCACCCAATTGTGCAAAAGAGGGAAAGCGCATTTGATGCCAAAGGCGATGAAGATAAACCAGGTTGCCAAACTGCCAAGGGTCATCGCCTCAAAGGCCAAGGATCCCGTTTCGCGGTAGATCATAACAACACCGCCCAGCAATATCACACCCGATGCGATCTGGATAATCAGATACCGCATGCCCGTATGATAAGCACCTTCAGTTTGGCGTGCCCAAATCAGAAAGACGGAAGTAAGGGCTGTTCCCTCCCAAAACAAAAATAGCGTTACAAGGTCGCCTGCAAAAACCGCCCCCACGGCTGAGCCCGCATAGGCAAGGGCTGCTACTTGCTGGATCCTGTCCTTGACATGAATAGCGTACAGATTACCGATGAAGGCTGCGAAGCAGAAAATTAGCCCGAAGATGATCGACAACTTATCAACTCTCACGGTCTCTAATGTCAGACCTGCCAGTTCAATCGCACCCCCAACGCCCGTAGGCAGTTCCAGGATTTGTAGCCCCGCAACAATCGGTGTGCCCAATAAAAGCGCTGAACGCAGAACACCATGAGGCAGAAATGCGACAATTACTGAGGCAATCAAAAAATAGAAAGCGGGAGAGATTACATCAATCATGGATGGTCTCCCTGTCTGTATCTTCCAGCGGATAGGCTTCGCTATCAGTAGACTTTGGTGCGTAATAATTTTCGTCACGCATCAGCACACTGCGCATGATGCGGACAGCTAAAAACAGAACCAATGCAGAAACAAGGGCGGCAATAACATAGAGTGCTGGAATGGATTCAACCGCAAGGCCTGCTTTTTTCTTGGTGAAGAAGCCAGCAACAAACAGCACACCACAGATGACCATGAGCGCGTAAAAAATACGGTCAAACGGTTTTGGATTTTGTTCTTGCGACTCAGTCATGTTTTTATCTTTTTGCTTGTCACTCATCACTTCACCTCAACAAGTGGCATAAGAAACTCTTGGATGTCGCCTGCGTAGATAAAAAGGGCAATACACCCAATGGCTGTAAATACCGGTGGTACAACACACCAGAATGGCGCTTCCCTGATACCGCTTTCAGCATTGTTCTTCTCATCGGTGAGGAAAAAACCTTTGGCGACGATTGGCAATAGATAGGCAACGTTCAACAAAGAACTCAGCATCAAAACACCAATCATAATCAGATGACCTGTATCTGCAGATGCCACCATTAATTGCCACTTGCTCCAGGACCCACCAAGCGGCGGTAAGCCGATAATTGACAAAGCACCTATGAAGAATGCGCCATATGTAAATGGCATGACGCGACCAAGGCCTGTCATTTGTTTGATTTCGGTTTTATGAGTGGCAACATAAATTGCGCCGGCACACATGAAGAGTGTAATCTTGCCAAAAGCATGCATGGCAATGTGTAAACCACCACCGATAACACCCATGGAAGTCGCAAGCGCCATGCCTAATGTGATGTAAGACAGTTGGCTGACAGTTGAATAAGCGAGCCTAGCTTTAAGGTTATCTTTTGTCATGGCAACAAGAGATGCTGCAAGAATTGAGAATGCAGCCAGCCACATCAACCATTCAGAAGCTTTTGTCTCTGCCAGGAAGTCTATTCCAAAAATATAAACGCCTACCTTCAGCATGGTGAAAACACCCGCTTTAACAACGGCGACTGCGTGAAGCAGAGCCGAAACTGGGGTCGGGGCAACCATCGCGGATGGTAGCCATTTATGGAATGGCATCAACGCTGCCTTGCCGATACCAAAAGCAAAGAAACCCAGTAAGACCATCGCAAGCATCGGGCTGACTTTGCCTTGAAGAATACCACCTTGTGTAAAGTCCAATGTACCAGCAACCGTGTAAGTCCAGATGATTGCGATCAACTGGAAGCCGATGGAAGTACCAAGCAGCGTTCCTACATAAACCCTTGCACCCTGCTTCGCTTCTTCCGTGCCCTTGTGAGCAACCAGGGGGTAAGTTGCTATGGTCAGGATTTCATAAAACAGGAACAGCGAAAACATGTTGGCAGAAAAGGCAATGCCGATGGTTGCGGAAATGGATAGGCAGAAGGCAGCGTAAAATCTTGCGTGATTTTTTTCCTTGTTACCTCGCATATAGCCAATTGCATACATGTGCACGACCACCCAAAGCCCTGATGCAATCAATGCAAACAAAAGTCCCAGTGGTTCAACATGGAAGGCCACATCCAGTCCTGAAATGACTGTAAAGATTGTATGGGTAGAACCGATAACGCTTCCCTCATTCATCAAAACTGTCAATACACAGCCAAAGGTTGCAAGCGCGGCGATAAAGGTTATGCCATCCCTCAGATTTGGGCGCTCATCGCCATGCATAAGATTGCTGATAAAGGCAATCATTGGAATGGCCATAGCGGCAATAATGGCGGTCAAAGTTTCCATCACTTGCCTCCCCCGTTCAGGAGGCCTTCAGCGGCGACATCGGCCATTGAAAGCGTCCACTCGGTATTGAGACCAAAGTAGATACAAGCAATCGCTAAAATCCAGATGGGTAAGAGCATTGAAAGAGGTACTTCCTTCATAGCAAGTGTCGAGACGTCAGGCTCTTTTAAATAAAGCACTTCGACGGTCTTCCAGATGTAAATCACTGCAAGCAAAGATGAGATAACCAGCATGATGGCAAGCCACCAGAGATCAGCTTCAAGAACGGATTGAATGAGCATCCACTTGGAAATGAACCCAGCCGTTCCAGGAACACCAATCAGGCTCAAACCACCGATTACAAAGGCTGCACTGGTCCATGGCAATTGCTTGCCCAAGCCATTCAGATTATTGGCGAAGCTGCTTCCGGCTCGCATGACATAGGCGCCAACAACCATAAAGAGCACAGCTTTGGTGATACCGTGATTAAACAGATGCACAATGGTTGCACTTAAGCTGGATTTGCTTGCTAGTCCGATGCCCAGCATCATGTAACCAATTTGGGCGACCGATGAATAGGCCAAGAGACGTTTAAGATCCGTTTGGAAGATAGCAATCAGTGAAGCTGCAAAAATAGCCAAAATTGCAAGCGGCATGATGATCCAGGTCAACGTATGTAGCTCAAAGACAAAGTCTGGCTGATAGACGGAGAACATGAAACGCATCAAGACGTAAATAGCAGCCTTGGTCGCCGTTGCTGCAAGGAAAGTTGTCACGACTGAGGGCGCGTAGGTGTAAGCACCAGGCAACCACAGATGAAGCGGATAGATTGCAGCCTTCAGTCCCATGCCAACAATGATGAATGCAAAGGCAGCCTGAATGGTGCGGTTGCCTTCCATGTTTGCCATGCGCACACTGAGATCAGCGAGATTAAGCGTTCCGGTTGCCATGTAGAGAAAGCCAATACCAATCACAAAAAAGGTTGCACCGATTGTTCCCAATATAAGGTAATCATAAGCTGATGTGAGCGCACGACGATCACGCTCTGCGCCCATCGCAATCAAGACGTATGTGGAAAGAGAAGAGATTTCCAAAAATACGAAAATGTTAAACGCATCGCCTGTTGCAACCACACCCAGAAGGCCAGTGAAACATAGAAGATAACAACAGTAGAAAAGCGTATGGCTTACCTTTTTGATTTCATGAGCCACACTTCTACGCGCGTAGGGCAGTACAATCGTGCTGATGCCAGAAATCAAAAACAACATAAAGGCGTTGGCCGCATCAATGCGATATTCAATGCCTAAAGGCGGTTCCCATCCTCCCATGTGGTAAGAAAGAACGTCGCCGTCCATGACCTGCAAAAGCATGTGTGTGGCGAATAAAAAAGAGAACACGCTGGCCAAAAATGCCAAAAGCCATGCGATGTGACGGTTACCAAACAAGACGCACAAAGGCGCTGCCAACATTGGCACGACAATGGTCAACATTGGCAGTTGATCAATAATGGTCAACCCGGAAACCCCAGCCACATGCAGCATTAAGCTCGTCCCCCCATGGAAGCGCCTTCCTTGCGGTTTTCACTGACTTGAGCAGCACTATCGATTTCAAGAATATCATCTTCCTCAATCGTGCCATATTCCTCACGAATACGCACGATGAGAGCAAGGCCTAATGACGTGGTAGCAACGCCCACCACAATCGCTGTCAGGATTAGAACATGCGGCAAGGGATTTGAATAAATGACTTGAGGGTCAATGTTCATGTCAATCGGAAAAATTGGCGCCGTTCCACCCTCCACTTTGCCGATGGAAATATAAAACATGAAGACTGATGCCTGAAACACATTGAGGCCTACGATCTTCTTGATGTAATTGCCGCGGGCAACCACAATGTAAAATCCGATCATCATCAAAATGATGAAAAGCCAATAGTTCATATGGCCGAGGATGAATTCCATGTTCATGTCTTACCAATCCTCGTCATTTATCATCGGCGTGCGACTTGCAAATGCATAATAGATTGCAACCATGACCGCAGCCACCGTAATGCCGACACCCAATTCAATCGCAATGATGCCGCCAACCTGACCCAATTGCGGGTTGTCCGGATTAAGTGCGTTGTAATTCAGATAATTTGAGCCGAGCATAACACTTACCACACCGGTACCGGCAAAAATCAAAACGCCAAGTGCAGCGAATTTATGAACAAGCCAAGGCGGGAATACTTTCTTGACGGTCTCAAGACCAAAAACAATTCCGAATAAAATAAAGGCAACGGCAAAAATCACCCCAGCTTGGAAGCCCCCACCTGGTGAATACTCACCGTGGAATTGAACATAAAGTGCAAAAAGCAGGATTGGTCCGACCAGTAGTTTTGTAATGACGCGTAGTATGAGGTGATGTCGCATTATTCTTGCGCCTCCTCTTTTTTATAACGTCTTCTGCCAAGGCCGCCAATCAGGCTCAATACACCAACAGCAGCGGTGAAGACTACGACAACCTCACCCAACGTATCAAAACCGCGATAGCTTGAAAGAACAGCGGTTACGACATTTGGAATACCCATGTCGGTAGGCGTGCGTTCCAAATATTGTGCAGCAACATGCGTTTGTGCCGGGGAAAGTGCTGAGCCAAAACTCGCCATATCAAGGGTTCCATAAATCAATACGGCACCCGTTGCGACAACAACCAATAATGGAACAGGTGAAAAACTACGCGGCATTTTTTCGTTACGCGCGGTAAGTGCCATGGTGCCCAGCAGTAATACCGTTGAGATACCCGCGCCAACCGCTGCCTCTGTGAACGCTACATCCACGGCGTCTAGCGTAACAAACAGAAGCGCGCACAAAAGACTGAACACGCCAGACAGTGCAACCACGGCAAAGAGATGGCGCATTCTAAGGATCGCCAAAGCCGTGACAACCAGCATGAAAAATAGAGTTAGATTTATGAACAGTTCCATTAAAGCTTACCCTTCAACGGTGATCGTTTTCTTTTTTTTGCAATTTTTGCTTCTTTATCAGCTAGTTTTATAACACGACGAAACTTGTCTGCACCTTTTGGCAAGAAGCCCGAAACAAAGGCCGCATTGGCAACAGCGTGTGTTGCTGTTGGTCCTGTAATAAACAAAAATACGCCGATGATAATCAGCTTAACTGTTATTAGGGTGAAGCCTGCTTGAATGCACATGCCTAACGTCAGCAATAACATGCCAGCGGAATCCGTGACTGAAACCGCATGCACACGCGACCAGAAATCTGGAAACCTTAAGGTTCCTATTGCGCCAATGATCAAAAAGGCACTGCCCATTAAAATCGCTATCCAACTTGCTATTTCAACAATCCAATCAAGCGCGGTCATGACTTGTATCCTTGATCTTTAAGCTTTCCGTTTGCAGTTGGCGTACCACGCGGTGTTGGAGAGGTGTCGCCAATGGCGCGGTAGCGGAAGTATTTCAGAATTGCGATCGTTCCCACAAAATTTATCAATGCGTAGAGCAACGCTATGTCCAAAAAGTCTGGACGCCCCATCAAGAAACCCAAATTACCTATAAACAAAACTGTGTAGGTACCAAATGCATTACCAGCCAAGACGCGGTCGTAAAGTGTGGGCCCAGCATACAGCCTGATCAAAACAAGGATCATACCAATAAAGAGCGCAATGGCAGCTACAGCAAACATCAACTAACTGCTCCTGCGTTATCGGTTTCTATCGCAGAAACTCTCGCGTCCATATCAGCAAGTGCATCCATGTCGCCTTCTGCGAAATCCAATGCATGAACTATAAAATTGTCATCCTCTGATTCAACCGTGACAGTACCAGGTGTTAAAGTAATCGAATTTGCAAAGATAACTTGTGCGATTTCGCTTTTTTGTGTCACGGGTACTTCAAACATATTGTTATTTTCTGGCTTCTTGCCCGAAAGAATAACTTTGGTAACGGCCCAATTAGACTTGGCAATCTCAACCATTAGCCAAACAAGATATTTGATTGTTGCAAAAATGCCAATGTCATAGCCAAGCTTATGGCCATCCACTTTATCCATTCGATTGACGATGAATATTGTAAGCAGCACGGACAAGGTACCTAAAACAAATATCAAGGTTTTATACAGGCCTGACATAAGCAGCCAAAGCGCCGCAAGCCCAAGTGCTGCGATGATACCTTGAATCATTCGATTGACCATTAGTTAAGGTTGTAGGTTATGCCATTACTATCAAGCGGGCGATTATTTTCAAGTTGCATTATATGTGTATCAACAGACCTTGTGTTTCAAGTCATCGAATTCAACTTTTAATATAGAGGCTGTCTTACTTGCACCTGCCAAATAGAAGCTAGCTGAGTGAGTTTGCAGCATTGCAGCTTTATCGACAGCATGGGCAAAAGTTTCTGGCGTGAGATTATCCGGATCAAGCATGACAGCTATATTTTGCCTGTCCATAATTTCAGCGCGTCTTAGTTGTTCGGTTTCACGCCCACCCGTGTAGGGATAAAGAACGCTTGCGCATCCTGAACGTAAAACATCTGCAACCGTATTATAGCCGGCATGTGAGACTGATACTTTTACCTGCTTCATGACTTCTGCAAGATTGGGAATATACCTGACAATTCTCATACCACTTGGGCATCGTTCTTTGAGCAGTCGGAAGTCTTCATCTGAAACTTCCGTACCAGCCGAGACAATCCAGTTTCTTGGATAAGTTTTAGAACATGACATTGCTTCCAAGGTAGTACGTGTCAGTTTTTGGCCGAAGGCTCCACCACCGACGGTCACCAAAACATCGCAGTTAAACTCGCTTGAAATTTCGCTGTCTTTTTCTTCTGGTGTGACCAATCCTGTATAACGAATTTTATCCTTGAACGTTTCGAACCCTTGTAACGTCTCGTCGATTGAAATCAGGTTTTGATCGCCATGCACAAGGATAAAATCAAAATAATCCTTCACCAAAGCATTTGATTCTTGAACGCGCTTTTCTTTTCTATCTTCCTGCATGATGTCGCGAATGGATGAAACAATCATTGGTCGTTTTTTTGCTGCAGTCGCCTTTTCCAATAACGGTAATAATTCAAAACGCATTTGTCTTCGCCCAAATGGAAATGCTTCCGTCATTAAAATATCCGGATTAATTTCATCATATAATTTCAGGAGGTGATCGCGTCTTTGCGCCTTGTCATCGTCTGAAAAAATTGAGCCATCGCCATGTAATAATTGAGAGAAAGACGCATCACTTGTTCTCACCGGCATGAGCCTGTGAACTTGCATCCCTGAAAAATCAAATCCTGGTATTTCTGTACCCCCCCAAACCAGATGAACATCAAAGCCAGCGCGAGCCATTCCGCGCGCAATTCTGGTAGCGCGATAGACATGCCCTACGCCCCACAAGTGTTGAACGTAAAATAAAACCGATGCTGTCATCGTTCAACTTTCAAACTCTTGTTGAGAAGTGAAATAATATCGCCAATCGTTTGTTTATGTGAAAATTCAGAGCGCACTCTTTCTTCACCCACCTTACCCATTTGATTACGCAGCTTCACATCTCTGGATAGCGTTTTAATAGCGATTGCAAGGTCATCAATCTTGTCAGGTTGAATCAACAAACCATTTGTACCAGATTGAATTAATTCAGGAATTCCGGATATGTTGGTGGAGATAACAGCCATCGCCTGACTTTGCGCCTCGACTATGACATTGGGTAGTCCATCGCGGTCGCCTGACTCATCAATACGGCTTGGCAGAATAAACAAATCAGAATTTCTATAAGTTTCGAGAACCTCCGACTGAGGCAACGCGCCTTTGAAATCACATTGCTCAGCAATTCCCAGACTGATAGCCAACGCCTCAAGTTCACCTTTTAATGGTCCGCCACCAATATGCGTCCAGTGCCAGTGCAAATCATCGGGCAATTTTGCAAGCGCCTTCAGTAAACTATCAATGCCCTTTTTGGAAACTGCCCGCCCTACGGTGACCAGATTAACGGTCTTGGCTTTGGTTTTCCCATCGTTATTTGAAGGCTTTTTTTCTCGCGGTGGAAAGCGGGAAAGATCAAGACCGTGATATACCAAATGCACGCGGCCATCAGGGGCTAACGAGTTCAAATAATCGGCACCGCCTTCGGTGCACGTTACCAGCCAATCGCAGTCTTCAAGCTTTTCGCGCATCTCCCATTCAGGCGAAGTCCAGATGTCTTTTGCATGCGCAGAAATAGAAAAAGACTTGCCAGAAATCAGTGCTGCATATCTGGCAACTGAGCAAGGCGTATGAAGGAAATGTGCGTAAATATGATCATGATTGCCAGCATATTCATGCGCCAAGACCATCGCCTGCCCCCAACGTCTGATACGATTGGCCGAAGGGTCGCGGATGAAATCATGCATGAAAACCGGAAGCGTTTTCCAAAACCCTGACTTTAATGTGCAATTTATTTTTGCCCACCAAACCCTAAACAACTCCTGATAAATATATTCAGGTAAATAGTGTTTTGGCGCTTTTATTTCTGCATGTACCGGATGCGTATGTTTGTCCGTTGGGTGTCTAAGCGAGATGATTGAAATCTCGAACCCTGCTCTTTCAAGTTCAAGAATTTCTTGCGCGATAAAGGTTTCTGACAGGCGAGGGTAACCTTTTAAAACGACTGCAATTCTGTTTTCTGAAGACAATGCTTAAGCCCTTTGCGGCTCTAAAATCTTTGTTACTTCTGCCGATATCGATTTTTGATTTTCGGAAATTTTTTGAACCTCAACGCAGATGTTATCAAGTCCGTGCATGTAGCCCTCAGCAAGGCTTTCAGAAGGTAATTTTTGCTTTGGCAGATTGCGCAAGGCTTCTGCCATCTTTGAAGGGATGGCAGCCTCTTCCGGTGTCAGCATGGAACTCAGGCCGATTTCTGTTGAGCGTTTGGCTCGAATATACTGCTCTTCTCTGGGCTTGGTTCTTGGCACAAACAAGGCTTTGCGGTCAAACGAAAGCACTTCGCAAAATGTATTATACCCGCACATTCCAACAAGCCCGACAGCGTTTTGCATGAGCACTTCCATACGATTTTCAAAATCAATCACGGTCACATTGGCAAGTCTTGACGCACGCAATCTGATACGGTCTCGGTTTTCAAGTTTCATGAAGGGACCAAGCACCATAACAACAGGAAAATCTATTTGGGGATCGTATTCCCGGGCAGCCAGAACCTGCTCCATAATCGCGATACCATCTCCACCGCCACCCGCTGTTACCAGAATATATTTGTCGGGCAAGGTGTGGCTCTCACTTGATGCAGCAGAATTATTTTCACGTTCCAAAAACCCAACATAGCTGATTTTGCTGTTCAAACTCTCAGGAACATCAAGCCCTTCCAAGGGGTTCCAAAAATGTTCGGGCCCGTAAATCCAGGCCTTGTCATAATAGTTATCAATTTTCGCCAGCATGGATTGCTTTGACCACTCTTTTTTCAATAGCTCTGGCGAATCCATGACATCGCGCAGTCCCAAAACAGTTTGGGTCTTTGTATCCTTAAACATTTCAAGCGTCGGCTCCAACTCGCCTTTTAAACCCATTGGCTCCTTGTCCACGATAAAAATGTCCGGGTTAAACGCTTCTGCTGTACGCTGTATGATCAGCTTGCGCATCTGAAGTATTTCTTCAATGTCAATGTATTCGCCGATTGAATCATACTCACCATTATAGAGCTTGATTACGGACGGGATTTTTACAAAATCCACGCGCGCCTTAAAATCAAACGCACCAGCAATCTGCGAGCCTGATATAATCAGAATGCTCACGCCCTTGTACTGTTCAACGATGGAATGTGCGATTGTCCTGCATCGACGCAGATGACCCAGGCCAAATGTGTCGTGGCTATACATCAAGATACGCGTGTGATCGAGGCGTTTTATTTCCAAGTTTTAAATCCGTACCTTGCTTTGTAACTTTTGCCGATGTGCAATTATTGGTGACAATAAGATAAAAACCGCGCATTTAACAAGCTACAAAGAAGATTATATTGTAATGTGCAATCACTTTTTGAGGACGGCTGATGTTAAAGAACAAAAACGTAGCATTTTATGCACCTATCAAGCCGCCCGATCATCATATTCCTTCGGGTGATCGTCTAATTGCGCAAAATATTTTCAAGGCTTTGGAAATGTCCGGTGCGAACGTAGAACTGGCTTCACGCTACATCGCATATTCCAAGCGCCACGATGAAACGATTTTGGTGCAAAAAAAACAGGGTGCCGAGGACGAAGCCGAGATACTATTGAAAGCGTACACATCGCGAGCACCTGCACTGCGGCCTCAGATTTGGCTGACCTATCACCCCTATTGCAAGGCACCAGACTGGATTGGGCCGATTGTCTCCAAAGCGCTGAATGTTCCTTACGTTACCATAGAAGCTGCCAAGACCGGACAAGGTGGTGTGGAAGACCTTTGGAAGCCATGGCGTGAAGAGGCTCAGGCAGGAATAAGACAGGCTGATCTTCATCTTGTATTTAAACCTACTGATGAACAATATCTTTGCGAACTACTAGGTTCACAAGAAAAACTGGTGTCGTTTAGTCCCTTCATCGATGCCGAGAATATCGACCTTGCCCAACCGATGGAACTCCCTCAGCACTGGCATAGAAACACGCCCGTCTTGATAACAACTGGTATGATTCGCAAGGGCAAAAAGCTTGATAATTTTCATATTCTGGCAAAAGCACTCACCGACTTGGGCGCAGACTTTAATCTGATTGTTGTTGGCGGCGGACCGGAGGAGATGGCAGTCCGTCAAGCATTTTCCAGTCTTGATGAAGGCCAAATTCATTGGACTGGCATGGTCGAACACAGCGATGTCTTACGCTGGATGCGTAGCAGTGATGTTTTCATATGGCCAGGTTGGAAAGAGCCCATCGGCATGGTCTATCTGGAAGCCCAATTACAGGAATTGCCCGTCCTTGCCTATAAAAGCATGGGCGTTCCTTTGGTTGTTGCAAATAATGAAACGGGATTGCTTGCGCCAGAAGATGATTTGCGCACGCTTAAAAACAATACAATTAAGCTCCTTCAAGATGCCAATTTGCGAAATACCATGGGGAAGAAAGGTCGTATGAAAGTGCTTACTGAGCACGGTATTAAAGCAGCGTCAAATCGGCTAGCGCAAGTATTGGGTAACCTTATTTAACACGACAATACTATCCGTAAGGATCGGCTGCGTCTCTTAATCCATCGCCAAAGAAATTAAATGCCAAGACGATCAGGATGACTGGAATAACCGGATAAATCAGCCAAGGCGTAAGGGCAACGACGTTTATATCGCGCGCATTTTCGAGCAGAATACCCCAACTGACTGCGGGCGCTCTTAGTCCTAACCCCAAGAATGAGAGCGCTGTCTCGCCCAATATCATGGTCGGAATGGTAATGGTTGCTGATGCTATAAGGTGACTCATGAAACCGGGTATCAAGTGCAATCCGATAATGCGTTTTGTGCTCGCCCCCATCAGGCGCGCTGCCAGAACGTAGTCTTCTTCTCGCAAGGAAAAGAGTTTGGAACGCACGGCTCTTGCAAGCCCTGTCCAATCGACCAAGCCCAATATGATGGTGATGGCAAAGTAAACGGTTATCTGGCTCCAATTTGCTGGCATGATGGCGACAAGCGTCAGCCATAGGGGAAGTGTGGGCAAGGATTGCACGACTTCGATTAACCGCTGCGCGACGAGATCGACCCAGCCACCGTAATAGCCTGCTAGACCACCAATAATAATCCCCAAAGCAAAACTGATGGTAACGCCTACCAAGCCAATCGTGAGCGATATCCGCGCTCCATAGACTATGCGGCTCAGCATATCATGCCCCAAGGTATCAGACCCGAGCAGAAACACGGGCTGGTCTATGTCAGCGCACATCAAATGATTATCAGCCTCGATTAGACCCCAAAATTTGTATGGATGCCCTGAGCAGAAAAACTCCAGCTTGATAATTTTATCCTTGTTGGGCGTATAAACCCGAACCATGTTTTCCAAATCGAGCGATTTATCATAATCATAAACGAATGGGCCAATGAACTCGCCTTCATGGAAGAAGTGAACGTCATGAGGTTGGGCAAGAACATAATCCGTGTTTTTTGCATCTACCGAATAGGGCGCAATAAACTCTGCAAAAATGGTCATCAAATACATGATCGCCAGGAAAATTCCGCTGGCGACTGCAAGCTTATGACGCTTGAATTTCCACCAGATCAATTGACGCTGAGGCGCCAGATAAATTGCTTCTTGTTCAGGCGTTAAAACTTCGACTGATTTTGGGTCAAATGGTTTGTCATTTACATAATGGGAATTGCTCATCGGCTGACCCCTCCCTGCAATCGAATACGCGGGTCAAGAATGGCCAATGCAATGTCTGAAATCAACACCCCAATCACTGTTAAGAAACCAAGTAACATCAGAAATGAACCAGCAAGATACATGTCATGACTTTGCAATGCCTGTATCAGGATTGGTCCTGTTGTTTCCAAAGACAAAACAATCGCAACAATTTCGGCACCTGAAATTACCGTAGGCAAAATGCCACCAATATCCGCGATGAAAAAATTCAGCGACATGCGGAATGGGTATTTCATAAGACCACGAAATTCTGGCATGCCTTTCGCTCTGGCAGTCGTAACGTAAGGCTTTCGCAATTCATCCAATAGGTTTGCCCGTACACGGCGTATCATCGCCGCTGTTCCTGATGTACCGATAACAATTACTGGTATCCAAAGGTGTTCCAGAACTGATACGAACTTGCCCCAACTCAAAGGTTGGTCGATGTACTCAGGATCGATTAGTCCCCCGACTGACGTTCCAAAAAACTCGTTTGCCAAGAACATCAAGATCAATGCGAGAAGGAAATTTGGAATTGCAAGCCCTAACAGACCTAAGAATGTGAGACCATAATCTCCCCAGCTGTATTGATGTGTTGCAGAATAAATTCCGATTGGAAATGCGATCAGCCATGTAAAAATTATCGTGAAAAAAGTAACGATGATAGTAAAGAACAAGCGGTCGCCAATGACATCACTAACGGGTAGTTCATATTCAAAGGAATAGCCAAAATCACCAACCAGCATGCCTGTAGCCCATTGGAAATATCGCTCCCAGATTGGCTTATCGAAACCGTATTCATTTCTGAGATACTCAATCAGTTTGGGATCTACAGTTTCGCCCGCTGCCCGTAACTCATTGACATAACTCTCAAAATAATCACCTGGTGGTAATTCAATAAGCGTAAACACTAAAATGCTTGTCAGCACCAAGGTTGGTATCATGTATAAGATGCGCTTGAAGATATAAGTAATCATCCAGCCGACCCTTACCTGTCAAACCAAAATGTATCTGGCTTGTAGATGCCAAAATACGAAGTTGGCTCCCATGCATAAATACCATTTTCAGGAACGTTTCGCAGATCGTTGGAGACAACTACCGGCTGACGACTGTTATTGACTGTACCAATGCTGAAAACCTGATCAGCATATCCACCCAGCATGTTATGCCAAATTCTTTCGCGCTCTTTGTCAGTTTCTGCAAGCATCCATTGATTGAAAAGCTGCATTTGTACCATGGCAGAATCCATACTGATGGATTCCCCAGCCTTGGTGTTTGTTCCGGTATATTGGCCCCACATGGGCCATTGCAATTGAGCCTGATCTGTCGGCGCAAGTTCTTCCGGGTTCATGGCTGGTGTTGCAACCGCATTATTCAGTCCGCTGAAAACTGAAATCAATGTATCACCGGAATAAGCACGTCGCCTGAAAATATCACGCTGTGAAGAGCGGACGAAAATCTTCAGACCGATTTCACGATACTGGTCCGTGATGAGTTCCAGAACGTCTGTTTCTTCCGCACTTTCCCCTGCGGTCTCAATTGTTATTTCTGCACGACGACCATCTGGCAGTAATCTTGTGCCATCCGGGTCACGCTTGTCCAAACCCATTTCATCCAGCAAGACATTGGCTTTTTCCTTGTCGTATTCAGTCCACATCTGAGAGTATTCAGGTTTATACAAAGCGCTTTGTGGCATAACTGTATTAGCACTTGGATAAGCAAGGCCGAAATAAATCACCTCATTGATTTCCTTGCGATTAATACCAAGTGAAAGCGCACGCCTGAAACGTACATCTTGAATAATGTCTCGCCAGACTTCATCCTTGGCATTCAGATTGGGAAAGAGTGCCACTTGTGAACCCTTGCCCAAAGACCATAGCCTTGTCGTATAATTGTTTTTCTTTTCGCCTCGCTTCAAGTAAGGCACATCGCTGAACTGTAAATAGCGCGCCTGCAGATCAGCCTCGCCTGTTCCGGCCTTTGCAGCAATTACGTCTTTGGAAACAACCGACATGATCATGCGATCTATGTATGGCAGTTGTCTTCCTTCCGGATCAACGCGGTGAAAATAAGGGTTACGTTCAAAAACAAAACGCGTACTTGGCGGCGGTGTTGTGTTTCTCCAAGCTTGCAAGGTGGGCAACTCAGGATTTTCAGGCCTGCGCTGCCTTTGCATTCTGGTGTGCAAGGCTCCCCAGTCTCTCGCATTGGCATCTTCAACTTTTTTGGCAAGCTCGTCCTTATCAACATAACGAGCATGAAACTGCTTCATGTAATGGGCTGGGCGATATATGTAGAGCGGTGAAGGTGCTGCAAGCGCAGGCAGAAAAGACGGATTTGGTTTTTCCCAAGTATACCTAAATGTCAGTTCATCAATCACCTGAAACTTTGGCTCTTCGCCATCGACCAACATTTGAGATGGAATGCCTTTTTTACCAAGCTTTTCGTTTTTGACCATGTCTTCCCAGAAATACCTGAAGTCTTCTGAGGTCAAAGGGTGGCCGTCTGACCAGCGGTGCCCTTTGCGAAGTTTAAATGTAAAGTCCCTGCCATCCCCAACGACAAAAGCCTCTGCAATGTCTGGCTGGATCGTATAATCAGGCGCGTAGCCAACTAGCCGTGCGTAGGTGTAAACCGTAATTTGCCCAAGATCTTTTGCCTTGCCCATTAACAGTCGTAAATCACCACCGTATTTTCCAAGCGTTTTATCGTAGTTTTCAAAATCGATGACTCTAGGCTTTATTGGAAGACGCTCTTGCATCGGGGGTAATTGACCAGACTGAACCTGCTCCCTCAGCATGGGGATCTCAGATGCCTGAATAGAAACTATCAGGCCAAGATACATAAAAATCGAAATACAAATTCTTGCTATTTGTTTCATTGTCATGCCCTCAACTCCGAAACATTGCAGTTGCAGTTTGCCAATACAAAATGCCCATCTTCAATCTTGATATTTTCCATTCCGGCTTCTTGTGAGGGCTTGAAAGCATCTCCCCAATCATCTGCCTCCATCGAAGATGTATATTTGATATTTTCAAAATCCAGAAGTCGATCAAGATCAGGATATGGAACAGCTGCCAGCAAAGACTTTGTGTAAGGATGGCGAGGATTTGCAAACAGTTGTTCTTTGGTTGCGATCTCTACAAGTTTGCCTTGGCACATAACAGCGATGCGATCAGCAACATAATTTACAACAGCAAGATTGTGAGAAATAAACAGATTGGTTAGACCCAGTTCTTTTCGCAAATCATTGAGCAAGTTCAAAATTTGCGCCTGAACAGAAACATCCAGCGCAGAAACGGGTTCATCGCAAACCATCAATTCTGGATGCAATGCCAAAGCCCTGGCAATCCCAATGCGCTGCCTTTGCCCACCGGAAAAGGAATGCGGATAGCGGTTCAGGCAATGCGGCTCCAGACCTACCAGCTTAAGCAAATCAAGAATATCATCCTGATTGCCCCTACCATCATTTAATCCATGAATAATGAAAGGTTCTGCAAGGATGTTTTGAATGGTCATTCGCGGATTTAAGGAACTGTATGGGTCTTGAAAAATCATCTGCACCTTACGGCGAAAGCGCATCAATTCTTCGCCTCTCAAATCCACAACGTCACGCATGCCTTCAGATGAATTAAGTGTGATGGACCCCGATGTTGTTTCAAGCGCTTTCATGATCAACTTTGCTACTGTGGTTTTCCCCGACCCGCTCTCTCCAACAAGTCCGAGACACTCGCCCCTGTTGATTTCAAAACTCACATTATCAACGGCAATAATCCTGTTATCTTCACCAGCGCCGAACCAGCTTCCTTTGTTTGTCGTGAATTCTTTGCAAAGGTTCTCCACTTTTAAATGCGGGCCATTGCTTTCTGAAACATCAGCAGTCTTGAACTTGCCCGCCAATTTGTGAATGGTATCGCTTGACTTGCTCTTGCCTGCATCGCGTAATGAAACAAGACGCTCGCCATCCTTCATATCGAAATGCGGTATGGCTGCCATCAATGCTTTAAGATAAGGATGCTGCGGTTTGCGGAAGATGTCTTCCACGTTCCCAGCTTCCATGATTTCACCGTGATAAATAACAACAACCTTGTCCGCCATATTGGCAACAACACCAAGATCGTGCGTGATCATTAAAATGGCTGTATTGAATTTCTTTTGAAGCTCTTTCATGAGCCCTAAAATCTGCGCTTGCACGGTAACATCAAGTGCTGTTGTAGGCTCATCGGCAATCACCATGGCAGGATTACAAATAAGCGCCATCGCAATAACAGCGCGTTGTCTCAAGCCACCTGAAAGCTCAAACGGATACATTTCATAACCGCGTGACGGATTTGGAAATCCGACCAAACGTAGAATTTCTTCCGTATCGCTTCTGGCTTCTTTCGATGTCTTGGCATGATGAAGCACAAGCGCTTCCTCGACTTGATTGCCAATAGTGTGAAGCGGTGAGAGCGCTGTCATGGGTTCCTGAAAAACCATGGAGATACGGCCCCCTCTTAATTCATAGAGGTATTCATCTTTTGCATCCAGACTTGCAAGGTCAACTGCAGCGCTATCACTTGATGGATCATTGAAATGAATGGAGCCCGCATCAATATTTGCATTTCTTGGCAAGATGCGAAGTATCGATTGCGCTATGACAGATTTGCCTGAACCGGACTCACCAACGATAGCAACGACTTCACCCGCCTCAACAGAAAAACTCACGCCCTTTACGGCTTGCACGCTTCCCTTTTGAAGTTCAAATGAGACCTGTAAATTCTCAACTTTTAAAAGTGGTATGTTGCCCATTATCAGGAATGCTTTTCCAGCGGTTCACGTTTCATTTATACAAACACAAGAAGTTGATAATTGAAAGTGGCTAGATTGTCTCTGCAAATATTATTTGAGCTCAGTTACCAGCCTTAGAGTGATAGTGCTTATACCACTCAGCAAATTTATTCAGCCCTTCGCGCAGATTTGTTTTAGGCTCAAAGCCATAATCATTTTTGATTTCCGTAATATCCGCATAAGTGGCTGGCACGTCGCCTGGTTGCATTGGCAAGTTTTTACGAACCGCCTTTGTTGCCAGTTCTGCTTCAAGCGTGCTTAAAAAGTCTTCAAGCGTTTCAGGCTGATTATTCCCAATATTATAAACCTTATGAGGCGCGCTTTCTTTGCTTATTGGTCCCTTTTCCAACATCGAAAGAATGCCAGCGACAATGTCATCAATGTAGGTAAAGTCGCGAAGCATATCGCCATGGTTGAAGACTTCAATTTGCTCGCCAGCCAATATTTTATTTGTAAATGAGAAATAGGCCATATCCGGTCTGCCCCAAGGACCGTACACGGTAAAAAAGCGAAGGCCGGTAAGCGGAATGTCATATAAATGCGCATAGGTATGGCTTATGAGTTCGTCTGATTTCTTTGTAGCTGCATAAAGTGAAACAGGCTCGTCTGCCCTGTCTTGCTCTTTAAACGGTAGATCTTTCCGCCCACCGTACACAGAACTGGACGATGCATATAACATATGTTCTAGCCCCACCTTATGACGTGCAATTTCCAGCATGTTAACGTGGCCAACAAGGTTTGAACGGACATATGCTCTAGGGTTTTCAAGGCTGTAACGAACACCTGCTTGTGCGGCCAAGTGAATGATTTTACTAAACGCCTTGTCCTTAAGATACTCATCCAGCGCCAGATCATCAGCAATATCAATTTTGCCAAACTGAAAGTTCTCATGAGCCTTTAGGATTTCCAAGCGAGCGTTTTTTAGGTCAACATCGTAATAATCGTTCAGATTATCAATCGCGATGACAGCCTCCCCCTTTTCCAGCAATGCCTTTGCAAGGTGAAATCCGATAAAGCCTGCAGCACCAGTGATGAGATATGACATTTATATTTCTTTGGATGTAATAATCTTTGTTATTTCATGATGGGCTTATCGCATAAAGTCAAATGACATTGCCACTGTTTGCACTCAAAAGAAAACAGGAACCGTAAAAGTCACCCCACCCCCACGGTTTTGACTTTAACGGCTCCTGCCTAACTTTTTAACGTGCTGATGAGTTTTCTCATCTAACTTTTGCGGTGTTGGTAATCACCTGATGTGTGGTTGTTCCACATTCTTATTATTGACGATGCGTTTTTCGCATTCTTTTTATTATTTTCTACTGGTTTTCCAGTTTGTTTTCCTCGCACTTCTTTATTGGTGCGATTGAAATTCTTTTGCTTTCACTAAAATTTAGTGTGTTGTGATCCATTCGCGTGCTTCGCGTTGAGCCTGTGCGATTTGCTCTTTACTCATGTCTGCTGCAATTTCTTCACGGCGTGCTTTTGCAACATCATAGCCCTTGTATGCAGCCAGATTGAACCACTTGTGCGCTGCAATCATGTCTTGCTCACCTTCGCGGCCAGCTGCATAGACTAGACCCAATTCGAAAAGCACTTCTGCGTTTCCAGTTGATGCCATGTCGGCGAAATCTGCATTTCCAATTTCATAACGTGCCATTTTATTCGTCCCTTTAAAATGTGCCCTTGCCTCAGAGCCTTCGTTTTTTATTTTCTTTGTCTGCTGGTTTTTACCAGTCTAATTATTGTTCTGGTCGGTTTGCCGAGTTGCTCTCGATCTTGTTCGTCCGATGAACATAATTTGCCTGAAGGAATTAAATTCTGACTTAAAAACAATGCTTAACGAGAAACTTACAAATCTAAAACGGAATCTAAATTTAAGATTCGATTCATTTTACATTTTCAATGATTTCAATATCTTACAAAGATATTTACGCTTGATTCATGTTTGAAATTCAATCTTTTCGTAACCATTACTGAGATTGATGATTCAAGTTTGCATAAAAATTGAAATAAGTTTGCGTGAAATCATGCACTTTTCTATTGACGTTAACGTCAAAATTGGCTTTCTTAAGCTGAACTACGGAGGAAGTACTTATGAAAAAAACAATTTCAACATTTTTTGCAGCCGCAATCATGCTTTCAAGCTCAAGCTTTGCATTTGCTGATGCTATCCAGGGCAACTGGAAAACACAAAGCGGGGAAACGGCTAAAATCGCAAAATGCGGCGGATCTTTCTGCATCACTTTGAAAACCGGCAAGTATAAAGGTCAACGTATTGGCAAAATGAAAGCATCTGGCGGCAAATATGTCGGCACAATTACAGACCCAGCAGATAACAAAGAATATTCAGGTTCTGCTACCATTGCTGGTAGCAACATGAAAATGACTGGCTGTGCGCTGAAAATTTTCTGCAAAACACAAAGCTGGAAAAAGCTTTAAACCAAACCAGAGATTATCCCCTCAGGTTAAAGCCTCGCAATTTTGCGAGGCTTTTTTTGTATGCCGTTATGAAGGTTATAGAATGTATTCTACAGCTGAGATTACATGGCCGAGGGGCTTAATGTAAAATTATCCGCATCCAGTTCTGCGATGGTTACGCCATTGATTTGAAGGATGTCTCCATCTCCAAAGTCAATGACGACATTACCGCCTGATTGTACCATCATGCCCTCGAGGGTTGCATAGTCAGCGAT
>CALFBU010000345.1 GCA_937951455.1 uncultured Rhizobiaceae group bacterium | reverse complement strand
ATTTTAAGTAGATATTTCTTTGGTAGCGCTCTTGAGAGCAACATTTTTGAAACATCCAATAAACGCGCAAACAGGGATCGGACTGGTATTGGGGAGAGATGCATGTTCTCATCCGAAGCGTCTTCCCCGTATGCAACAGTTACAACATCAGAAAATATATTTTCAATATGCCCATGAATGCGCTGCAACCGACTGTCGTTGTTAAAATCGGAGGATGATAGTAATAAGGTTCTTGGACGTTGTTTGGTCAAATCAAATCTTTCCTGGAAGTCTTTGTTTAAAACGTTCTTGATGAACTATCCAGAATATAATTTCACGCTTGTTTAATCGCATGTTTCCAAATAAATTATAAAAATTATAGGTGACAAGAGCCAATACGATTTTACTTTTGTAGATGTCCAAACATTGCCTGAACAATCACTTATTCCAATTTATCAGGAATTGGCCAAGGAATGAGTATCTAGTTTGAAGAGCAAACTTAACCACTTCATATCAAATATCAAACCCGATGCATCTGGCTTCGTTAGAAAAATGAAATACGAAGCGGCAATGGCTTGGCGTGTTGCAAATGCAGTGAAGCGCAGGGTATCGGGAACAGGCCTGAAAGATGCGAAAGAAGTTTTGGACTTTGATGATCTGGAAAAGATTTCCCATTCGCATATCGCACATGATGTGGGAAGCAATTCGTCAAAACCTAAAATCCTATTGCTTGGACCCTATCACTTCAAACAACCCATGTGGTCCGTTCGCGCAAAAGCTGCCCTGCCTGATTTGATTTCACCGCTGTCTGAAATTGCCGAAATCCATTGGGTCACACCTATCCCAACGCGGGCTGTATTATCCTCGATGGTTGAAATGAATAAAGCGCATGAATTCCATCATCACCTGCTACCGCCAGACTATAATTTGAAATCACACAATGAAAAGGCGAAAGTGCTGGATGATTTGATTCAGAGGATTAAGCCGCAAATCATAATGAATGCTTTTGGTGTGATTACTTCAGGATATGACGCGGTAAGCTGTGCAAAGCGTCATGATATTACGTCAGTCCTGCGCATACCAGGGGACGAGCTAAAGGCAAGGCAAAAAATAAATGAGAAAAATTTCGATGGATATGAGGCCGAAATAGATACAAGAAAAGTCAATTTTGCAATTGCAAACGCTGATCATGTGATGGTCATGAGTGATAGCGAAAGAAATCGGGTTCTTCGCGAACACACAAATAAAGAAAATGTCTTCGTTCAAATAAGAGGTGTTGATACACACCTGTTCAAACCGCCAGAAAATAAGAATTTTCGTAACACAGCAATCAATGTTGGTTTTGTCGGCAGGTTAACTGCCGAGAAGGGGACTGACATACTTCTGGAAACAGCACATAAGCTAAATCAAAACTCGGCTATTTTATTCCATGTCGTTAGCCCTGAAAAAGTTGAAGCCAATCTGATTCAAAAACATTCCAATATCAAATGGCATGGATATCTTGGTCACGAACGAATACCAGCGTTTCTTCAACAAATGGATATTCTAATTCTACCATCCCATATGGAGGGACGGTCTCAGACGATGATTGAAGCGATGTCTTGTGGTCTGCCGGTCTTGATGCAGAAGCACATTCATCCTGAAAAGTTACCGGGTATGATCCACTGTGAGGCTGAGGCGAGTACATTCGTAAATGAAATAAAAAAACTTGAAAATGACCGCGACCATCTACGCAAATTGGCAATTGAAGCGCGTCACTCCGCTTTACAATATTTTGATAAAACGAATTGGTCAGAAGCAATGACAACCAGGTTTAAAACGCTTCTGGAAAGACAATAGATTGAATTTCTGAACCAAGGGCATTGGTTTCAGTCTGCTGCCGCCCTTTATATCAGTTAAACACCTTTCATTCTCCTGGGTTCGCTGGCATTCTAGGTTTAATAAGGGAATCATATAGATGACGCTTGATGAATTTTTAGCCTTACCAGTAGTGTCTGAAGTTATTCAATTTCTGACAAGTATTGGCTTTTCCCAGTCTACCATTTTTAGCAAGTGGGCTGTAATTCAGTTCGCGATTTTAATCGGGGCCATATGTTTAGCAAAAATTATTGAAGCCAAACTTGATGAGCCGATTACGAACCGGCTGCGCAAGATAGAAGGCCAGCGCGCGCTTTTACGTGTCCTTCTCATTTTCAAAAACCGTTTGTTCTGGCTGTTGCTATCAGTCCAGCTATGGATTGGTTACATGGTATTGGCTTCCGTTACATGGCCAAGCAACAGCTATATCATCCGTGTTATGACAGGCTTGGCAACGACCTGGTTTGTGATTTCGTTCTTCTCAAGGCTCATCAAAAACCGTTTCATTTCTAGATTGATTTCAATCGTAGCCTGGATCATCGCAGCCTTGTATATTTTGGGCTTGCTACCCAGGGCGCAAGCCGCCTTAGATAGTGCGGCCTTTACGATGGGCGGCTCCAGAATTTCTGCATTATCCATTTTACAAAGTGGTGCTCTGCTGGTCACCTTCATATGGCTTGCGATGCTTGCATCTTCTTTTATTACTGGTGCGCTGGCTAAGAATGAGGACATATCACCTTCGGTAAAAGTGCTGCTTTCAAAAGTATTGAGGTTCTTCCTTTTATGTCTGGCCGTAATTTTCTCGCTCAGTGCCGTCGGAATTGATTTTACCGCACTTGCCGTTTTCTCAGGCGCGGTCGGTATTGGTATTGGCCTTGGTCTGCAAAAGATTGTGTCTAATTTCCTGTCAGGCATCATCCTGCTTTTGGATAAATCCATCAAGCCAGGCGATGTGATCGAGATTGATACGGTCTCTGGCTCTACCTACGGATGGGTGCAGCATCTGGGCGCGCGTTACACGGCAGTTCGAACACGTGATGGAACGGAGACCCTCATCCCAAATGAGATCTTTATTGATTCACCCGTTACCAATTGGACTCATACGAACAAAGTCGTTCGAAGAAAACTGCCGATAGGCGTGTCTTATGATACGGATGTCGAAAAGGCGATAGCGCTTTGCATTAAGTCCGTTGAAGATGTCCCGCGTGTCTTGAAAGTGCCAAAACCGGTTTGCCTCATAAAAGGGTTTGGGGATTCCTCCGTCGATTTGGAACTACGTTTTTGGATTAACGATCCAGAAGGTGGTGTGGCGAATGTCTCCAGTCTTGTTTACCTTGAAGTATGGAAACTTTTCCAGGCCGAAGGTATCGAAATTCCATTCCCGCAACGTGATCTCAACATACGTT
>CALFBU010000344.1 GCA_937951455.1 uncultured Rhizobiaceae group bacterium | reverse complement strand
ATGCTAGGCGCTTATGTTCTTGGTCTAGAGCAGGGGCTGTTAGCCATAGGATTCGGAATTTTGGTCGCGTTTTGTCTGGTTGCAACATATGCAGCAATTGGTGCCGCATGGTTGATTTACAAGACAGAAGGTGAATTACAGAAACGGTCTGTAAGGTGGATGCAAGTATCGCTCGTCTTTACCGCACTGGGCATGGGCATTATTTCAATCGTCACCCCTTTGGCCAGCGACCGTATATTTGCAAAATGGTTTTCCTTGCCGGAACTGATTGGCTTGGCTCCACTTCCGTTGTTAACGGGGGGATTATTCATATTCCTGTTTTGGCAATTGGCTCACCTACCAGATCGTAACGACAGATTTTCGCTGGTGCCATTCGCTGGTATTACAATAATCATGATTTTGGGGTTCTTTGGTCTTGCTTACTCATTCTATCCGTATGTCGTGCCAGACCAGATGACAATTTATGAGGCAGCCTCAGCGCCTGAAAGCTTGTTTATTATTTTGATAGGAACGCTTTTCGTACTACCCGTTATCATCGGATATTCAATCTTTGCATACAAGGTCTTTGGCGGTAAGGCTTCGGATTTGCGTTATGATTAAATGCAATTTTATACAAAATAAAAAAGGCGTTGAAGAAGATTTCTTCAACGCCTTTATTTCTGTCAATAAATATAGCTTGTTAGCTGCGCATACCAAGGGCTCTTAGCGTGCTGATTGTTAGGCCGCCAGTAGGTAGACCATTATCTTCCTGGTACTTGTTTATAGCTCTTTGAGTTGCAGGGCCGAAGTTACCGTTTGGAACCGCACCACCAAGACCGTATCCTGCATTCACAAGACGCTCTTGAATTTCCTGAACAACATCAGGTGTCGTGTTTGTTTCACAAAGAATTTCTCTCCACTGTACAACCTCTTTGGAAACAAGCTGGCGCTTCTCGATAACTTGCGTTTTGGCAGGAATGGCGATCTGCTCGAATGAAGCGGGTTTAACCAATTCACGAATTGAAATCGTCTCATACTTCGCAGGAATAACTTTCTTGCGTGTTGTAGGCGGTGTTTTCATCACGCGCTTTTCACGCAATTCATATTCTGCCGGGATCACTTCTTCAGTTGTTTGCGCTGGTGTTTTTAGCACAGTTTTTTCAATGGTTGTGTATTCGGCAGGAATTTCTACACGACACATTATTTCACCCGTAGCTGCGTCGATTTTTTCAAATGGACCACGGCCTTTTTTCCACTCAACACGAGCAGGGGACACAAGGACTTGCTCTGAAACAGTTTCAAAGGTTGCCGGGATAACTTTTTTGATTTTGCGCTCAGGCTGAACCAAAACACGCACTTGCTGGATTTCATATTCAGCAGGAACAATTTCAAGTTCGAAAGACTCTTCTTCAACGAGAATTTGCTTTTGAACATCATTGTATTGCGCAGGGATTTCTTTGGTCTCGCTTGAGGCAGGTTGCACAACAACTTCGGTTGGTGCTGTTTGATAAACTGCCGGGATCAAAACCTTTGCGTAACATTCGCCAGCCTTTGCATCCGCTGGTGGTAGCTGCTGTGCGCTTGCAATGTTAGTAGTCATTGCTAAACAAGCAATTCCAGAAGCAATGATTGTGGTTTTGTTTAAGATACTGATTTTATTGGTCTTTGACATGTTATTTCTCCCCGTCTTAGACTTTGAAAAGCCTTATACTGCAAGCTTCTCATACTTACCCAAGGTAAGTTGTAGCAAAAGAAATAGGTTGCGTTAAGGAGATATTAACCAAATCTTCAATTATGGTTAACAAGCGTTAACTTTATCAAGACCTAAAGCAGTGCACTCCAACTTCAAAAGCATCGTTTAACAAATTTTCTCTTCTTTGATCGGAACCTGTCGAGCCGTTTAGAATATGCGTGCGCTTCTCTTTAAAACCAAAATATCCCAAAGTGCCAGTTTCCCATATGTTGCGCATTGATTTCTCAATCTCAGTATAAGGCTCCCATGAATTTGGATTGGCACCAGCAGGAATAAGCATGATTGCTGTTCGGTCTTTTTGAAGGGATTTGTTGTGATCATCCAATTGGTCATATGCCCACCCCCAAGACCATACACGATCAATCCAACCTTTCAGCATGGCCGGCATGCCGAACCAGAATAGGGGAAAGACAAAACAAACGGCATCGCATTTCTCAATTCGCGCTTGTTCTTTTAAGATGTCTTTGGGCGGTGAAGAGCCTTCATTTTCAATATCTTCTAGCGACCAACAAGGATTAAAGCCTTCCGCATGAAGGTCGGCAATTTCACAAGTATGCCCAGCTTCTATCGCACCATCCATAAAACGCTGCGATATCGCATGGCTGAATGACTTAGTATCAGGATGGCTTAAAACGACTAAAACGTGCATTGTTAATTAGTAAATCCGCCCGCACGTAGCGCTTGTGTGATGTCGGCTTTCAAGTCAGCTGGATCTTCAAGACCAACATTCAAGCGAACAAGAATCCCATCCCCTGTGCCTTTCGCGATTTTTCTATCTGAAAGATTTACCAATACAGCCAAGCTTTCGTAGCCCGCCCAAGAATACCCGCGTCCGATTAACTCAAGCGCATCATAAAAGCGGGCAGCTTTTTCCATGTCATCTGTTTTAAGGGTAAATCCAAACAACCCCGTTGAACCTTTGAAATCGCGTTTCCAAATTTCATGTTGCGGATGTGATGGCAGGGCAGGGTGTAGAACTGATGCGATTGCTGGATGATCTTCGAGCCATTTGGCCATTTCGATGGCATTTTTTTCATGCTCTCGAATGCGAACGCCCATGGAGCGAATTCCGCGAAGGGTTAAGTAGGTATCGTCAGGGCTTGCGCAACATCCCATGATGCCGTGATGCCTGTGCAATTGCTTCCAGCATCGCTCATTCGCGGAAACAGACCCCAAAACAAGATCAGAATGTCCGGCTGGATACTTTGTTAAGGCGTGAATCGAAATATCAACGCCATAGTCTAACGATTTGAAATATAATGGTGTTGCCCAAGTATTATCGATCATGACAATCGCATTGCGTTCATGCGCGGCTTTGCATATAGCAGGAATGTCTTGAACCTCAAAGGTGTTGGAACCAGGAGACTCTGTGAAAACAACAGAAGTATTGTCTTTAAGCAGTTCCGCAATACCAGCGCCAATCAAGGGATCGTAGTATTCTACATCAACACCCATTCTCACCAGAACATCATCACAAAACTCTCGCGTTGGCCCATAACAACTGTCAAGTACAAGAATGTGATCGCCACTTTTTACGAATGCCAAAAGTGGGATCGTAATGGCGGCAAGTCCTGAAGGCACAAGGACAGTGCCAGCCGAACCTTCCATTTCATCGATTACTTCGCACAAGGCATCGGTAGTAGGTGTGCCGCGGGTACCATAGGTGTATTTCTGTTTACGGTTTTTCATCGTGTCATAATCAGGATAAAGAACCGTAGAGGCATGCACCACGGGAGGATTTACAAAGCCATGATATGCGTCGGGGTGATTTCCGGTATGCGTAAGTTTAGTATCTTGCTGATACACTTTTGCCTGATCAGCCTTGGTCTCGCTCATGATTCGTTCCCGTAATTCAATATCTAATACAGCTTGCTAACCAAACAGAAAAACCTCCAATCCGCAATTGAATCGTTTAAAATTTGCAAAACAAAAGTCATTTATAAACTTAATCGGCGATTCTTGGGTCAGATATTGAAAAAAGCGCTTCTTTTGCTGCCGTTGTAATAAATTTTCCCTTGACGTAAACGCAACAATGCAATTGTATATGCAACATTGGTTTTGGGGGAGAATTCTATTTGATAGAATGAGTTTGTTCTCAAACTCGGAACGGAACCAACTAAATCGGCCCACGGCATTCTTGCTGCGGGAGGAAACTAAATGGGTAACAGAAAAGGCTGTTTTCTATGAAAAAAACTATCGTATCTGCGCTTGGCGTAGTTGCATTAAGCGTATCTGCACTAAGTGCATCTGCTGCAACTCTTGATGATGTAAAAGCAAAAGGCTTTGTACAGTGTGGCGTGAGCCAGGGTCTTCCTGGTTTCTCAAACCCAGACTCTGCTGGTAACTGGACAGGCATTGATGTTGATCTTTGTCGTGGTGTAGCTGCTGCAGTATTTGGCGATGCTACTAAAGTGAAATACACACCACTATCAGCTAAAGAGCGCTTTACTGCACTTCAGTCTGGTGAGATTGATGTTCTTTCACGCAACACAACCTGGACAGCAACACGCGACACCACATTGGGTCTAAACTTTGCTGGCGTAAACTACTATGACGGCCAAGGCTTCATGGTTCGCAAAGATCTAGGCGTTAAGTCTGCTCTTGAGCTTTCAGGTGCATCTGTGTGTACAAACACTGGTACAACAACAGAGCTAAACGTTGCTGATTACTTCACAACAAACAAACTTGAGTATGAAATTGTTGCGTTTGAAAAAGCTGACGAAGTTGTAGCTGCATATGATGCAGGTCGTTGTGATGTTTACACAACTGACCAATCTGGTCTTTATGCACAGCGTCTAAAACTAACAAACCCTGCTGATCACGTAGTTCTTCCTGAGATTATCTCAAAAGAGCCACTTGGTCCTGTTGTTCGTCAAGGTGATGATCAGTGGTTCAACCTTGTTAAGTGGACACACTTCGCAATGGTAAACGCTGAAGAGCTTGGCATTACATCTGAAAATGCAGAAGCAATGAAAAGCTCAGACAACCCTGCTATCAAGCGTGTTCTTGGTACAGAAGGTGAATTCGGCGCAGCACTAGGTGTTGGCAACGATTGGGCTTTCAACATCATCAGCCAAGTTGGTAACTACGCTGAAAGCTTCAACCGCAACGTAGGTCCAGACACACCGCTAGCGATTTCTCGCGGCACCAACGACCTATGGTCAAAAGGTGGCCTACAGTACGCACCACCAATCCGCTAAGGATCTGATACTTATACAGGGCCGGTCATTTGACTGGCCCTGTTTTTTAGTTGTGGCATTAGACCGTAAAATAAAAGAAAAGTTTTTAGCAAACCGTTGAACGCGTTTAATGCGCAGTTCCGGAAGTGCAACAGGTGAGGGAATATGGCTGTAACCGATATGCCGACTGGGGATGAGAAGCCGAAGGTAAAGCTTCTTAACGATCCGAAATTCAGATCAATTGTATTTCAGGTAATATTGATAATCTTCCTGGTGTGGGTTGTCTGGAGCATGATTGATAATGCTTCAACAAATCTGAAAAATGCGGGCATTGCATCAGGCTTTGGATTTCTTAGCACATCATCAGGTTTCGGGCTTAATTTTTCGCCATTCCTTGAATACAGTTCAAGTTCATCATTTCTGCAAGTCTATTGGGTAGGACTTCAAAACACCCTTGTCCTTGCTGTGATTGGCATATTCTTTGCCACGATTATTGGCTTTGTAATGGGCGTTGCGCGTCTTTCCAATAACTGGGTTATCAGCAAAATTGCCTATTGGTATGTGGAGATCATGCGCAATACACCTTTGTTGCTGCAAATTTTCATTTGGTACAAGGGCGTTTTGGCAACCTTGCCATTGGCAAAGGATTCAATCGACCTTGGTGCTTTGGGCTTTCTCAATACCAAGGGTCTATTCGCTCCAAAATTTGTAACAGCCGATGGTGCTGGTTTGATAGGCTGGGCATTGCTAATCGGGCTAGTTATTACGTTCGTCATAAAAAGCTGGGCCAAGAAGCGACAGATGGCGACAGGTGAGCGTTTCCCGGTATTCTGGACAGGTCTTGGCTTAATCATAGGCTTGCCGCTCCTGACATATTTCATAATGGGGCAACCTATTTCGACGGAATATCCTACCGCTGGTAACTTTGGACCAAGAGGCGGTATGCGCGTTATTCCTGAGTTTATCGCGCTTATTCTTGCCTTATCACTCTACACGGCAGCATTCATAGCCGAGATTGTGCGCGCAGGTATTCTTGCGGTGAACCGTGGCCAAACAGAAGCATCCTATGCGCTTGGCCTTCGTCCCGGTCAAACGCTTCGCTTAAACATCATACCGCAGGCGCTTCGCGTGATCATTCCACCTTTGACAAGCCAGTATTTGAACCTAACAAAGAATTCGTCTCTGGCGGTTGCGATTGCATATCCTGATTTGACGGCTGTGTTTGCCGGTACTGCCTTGAACCAAACTGGTCAAGCTGTAGAGATCGTTGGCATGACCATGCTGACTTATCTCGCACTGTCTTTGATAACGTCGTTATTCATGAACTGGTATAACGCCAAAAACTCACTTGTAGAGCGATAGGAAAAATCATGGCTGATATTGATTCACAAACTTCCATGAACCGCGCCGAAACCGGAGCGCTTGAAGTTGCTTTCGTTCGAAAAGAATTGGCTCCAGCAATGGCACCCCCTGTCAATGAATCGGGTGTGCTTGGCTGGATGCGCAAAAACCTGTTTTTGAATATCCCCAATACGATACTCACCTTGTTCGCAGGCTATATTCTGTATTTGACCATACCAGGCCTAATCCAGTGGATATTTACAGACGCTGTCTGGTCTGGTGATGATAGACTGGCGTGTGCAACCGTTGCCCAAGGTGGTGAGCTGCCAGAAGGCTGGAAAGCTGCTTGTTGGCCTTATGTCGGCGCATACCTGAAACTCTTTATTTATGGACGTTATCCGGATGCAGAACTATGGCGCGTAAACATTACGCTGTTTATGTTCTTTGCAGGCTTGATACCGCTATTAATGCCGAACCTTCCCTTCAAGCGTGAGAACCTGATTTTCATGCTCGGTATTTTCCCTGTTGCATCTTTCGTACTTCTTTCAGGCGGCAATCTTGGTCTGAATGGTTTTCTTCTTCCAGAAGCAATCATGGAGCCTTCAACACTTAAGTTCTGGGTGGATTTCCTAATCCTTACCTTAGTGATTTGTGGTCTCGTGGCTGCATATATGAAGGGCACTGAAAGCGATCCAATTCCTGCTGTAGTTGGAACTGCAATCGGTATGGCTGTCTTGGCACTCGTCCTTTTCGTGATGTCAGTAGACTTTGGCCTTGAGCCGGTTGAAACAGACCGCTGGGGTGGTTTTGTGATGACTCTGGTCATTGCCGTTACCGGTATCGTGGCAGCGCTTCCTTTGGGTATCTTGCTGGCACTTGGTCGTCGTTCGAACATGCCGGCCGTCAGCCTCTTCTCGGTTATCTTCATTGAGTTCTGGCGCGGCATTCCTTTGATTACCGTGCTATTCATGTCATCGGTAATGCTGCCGCTCTTCTTGCCCGATGGTGTGACCTTCGACAAATTGCTTCGCGCGCTCATCGGTGTGGCGCTCTTCTCATCTGCCTATATGGCGGAAGTGGTACGTGGTGGTCTGCAAGCCTTGCCAAAAGGTCAATACGAAGGCGCGATGGCCGTTGGTCTGAACTACTGGCAGTCCATGCGTCTGATCATCATGCCACAAGCGCTTAAGATCGTTATTCCTGGCATCGTGAATACATTTATTGGTCTGTTCAAAGATACAACGCTGGTGTCGATCATCGGTCTGTTGGATTTTCTCGGTATGATCAATCTGTCCCACTCGGACGCAACTTGGGCAACGCCCGTGCAGGCAATGACAAGTTATGTCTTCTGTGCCTTTATCTTTTTCCTCTTCTGTTTTGGAATGTCGCGATATTCCATCTATATGGAAGACCGTCTCAACACGTCACATAGGTAGTAATAATTATGGCTGAAGCTACAAAGAAAAAAATGGAAGTCTCTGAAACCGATGTCGCCATCGAAATCAATGGCATGAACAAATGGTATGGTGATTTTCATGTGTTGAAAGACATCAACCTGAAAGTCATGCGCGGCGAGCGTATTGTGGTTGCAGGGCCATCCGGTTCCGGTAAATCAACCATGATCCGTTGTATCAACCGTCTGGAAGAGCATCAAAAAGGTCAAATCATTGTTGATGGTAATGAACTTACCAACGACTTGAAAAAGATCGACGAAGTGCGCCGCGAAGTCGGCATGGTGTTCCAACACTTTAATCTCTTCCCGCATCTGACCATTCTGGAAAATTGTACACTTGCGCCAATTTGGGTCCGTAAGACACCAAAAAAGGAAGCCGAAGAAATCGCGATGCATTTCCTCGAAAAAGTGAAAATACCTGAGCAAGCGTTGAAGTATCCTGGTCAGCTTTCAGGCGGTCAGCAGCAGCGTGTGGCAATTGCCCGTTCGCTTTGCATGAACCCACGCATCATGTTGTTCGATGAGCCAACATCAGCGCTTGATCCGGAGATGATCAAGGAAGTGCTTGAGACCATGGTGAGCTTGGCCGAAGACGGCATGACTATGATTTGTGTGACCCACGAAATGGGCTTCGCACGTCAGGTTGCTAACCGTGTTATCTTCATGGATGAAGGCCAAATCGTTGAACAAAACGAGCCGGAAGCTTTCTTCGACAATCCTCAACACGAGCGTACGAAGTTGTTCTTGAGCCAAATTCTTCACTAAGAGTGGGTAAGGCAGTGAAAAGATTGGGGCTGTTAATCGCAGTCCCTTTTTTTATTGTGGTTTTATATTTGTTTGCCGCATTGCTAGGAGGAATTATTCCTTCAGTCAAAACGGTTAGCCATAACAACGAAGTGCGCGACAGGACGATATATTTAACCGCAAATGCATTGCATGCTGATATTGCCATTCCAGTCGATGCTGTAAGTCGTGAGCAATTTGGCTTCTTGAAAGCAGATGGTTTTCCACTCGATAATCCAAATTTAAAATATCTGATTATTGGCTGGGGTTCTCGCGATTTTTATACCAGCACAGCCGAATATTCCGACATGGACTTTGCCACGATATGGCGCGCAGCAACCGGTGATGCTTCAGTGATGCACGTCGCGCCAGGTGGGGATATCAGCAAGTCTGATAATACAGTTCCAATTGCCATTTCACAAGCCGGGTTGGAACGCATGATCGGTTTTATGCTTGAAAGTTTTAGCAAAGAAAACGGGAAACCAATGGTGTTGCCAGGTGCAACGTTTGGCTACGGCGATTTGTTTTATGAAGCGGTAGGGCGCTTTCATATATTCAACCCATGCAACGTTTGGGTCTCGAAAGCTTTGAGTAGGGCAGGCGTTTCAACAGGGCTATGGACACCAACAACCTATAGTTTGCTGCTGCATAATTGGGTTTATCATTAAACCTGCCACCGATAAATCCAGTCCTGTTTTGCCAGTAGTTTTTCTCCGGAATTATTGCTTATGCCTAGATTGCGTGCAGTGGCCGCAATGCCGGATAAGTGATAAATCTGGCCATTTCTTCGCGCAGTCTTCACAACACGTTTGACGCGCGGCAGTCTGGCCTTCTCGAACGCTTTGAGTGCGTCTTGCTTATGATTGCCAGTGGACAAGCACTTGCTAAGCACAGCTGCATCTTCGATGGCCTGCGCTGCACCTTGAGCGGCAAAGGGCAGCATTGCATGAGCTGCATCACCAATAAGGGCTACGCTTCTCTCCGCCATGCAATCAATGTGCCTTGTCTCATAAAGCGGCCATCCAGACCAATCGGCCTCAAGTTCAAGCAAGGCTTTAAAATCATCGCTCCAGTGCGCGAATTTATCTAGCAGTTTGTCCTTGGATATTTCTTTGGCTTTTGCTTCGTCTCGCTCTTGGGTCACCGCGATGATATTCAGGTATTCGCCATTACGCACTGGATATGTAACCGCATGCGCTTTTGAGCCAAGCCATACATAAGTATCAGACATCGCGCCAGAAAGCTTCACCTGGTTTGCGGGAATAAGCGCGCGCCAAGCAATTTTACCAGTATAAACTGCCTTTGGCAGGTCCAGAATATCATGCCGCACACAGGAATGAATGCCATCTGCACCAATCAGAATATCGCATAAATGTTCATTTGTACTGCCGTCTCTTTCAGTCATGACGGTTGCGCCATTTTCATGGATCGCAGCATCTATGATTTTAGCGCCATAAGTCATGGTAATATCAGGATGTGCATCACACGCTTCGAACAGAATATTTTGTAAATCAGCACGGTGAAGCACAAGATAAGGTGCGTCATGGGTGTCTTCAATGTAAAAGCCAAGCGGGAGTCGTGCGAGATTTTTACCGTTCATCGCATTCATCATCATGATGGCAGAAGGGGCTGTGCCTGCTGAAAGCAGCTTGCCACTCAGACCCAGCGTTTTTAAAACGTGAAAAGCATTCGGTGAAATTTGAATACCGGCACCAAGCGCGCTTGGGGCGGTAGATCGCTCAGATACGTTTACGCGATGTCCGGCTTTAGCCAAGCAAAGTGCAGCAGTTAAGCCTGCGATACCACCACCGCTGATAATAATCTTGTAACGGGTCATTTAGGAATAACGACCTTGAGCAGCAATCTTAAGCTGCTTCGTCTTTGAAGGTGCATCCTTCAGGGCGTGTCTCATGGCCCTTGAGGTCGCTTGCGTATCTGTAAACCGTTGAGCAATACGGACAGATAATCTCGCTATCGCTGCCCATATCCAGAAATACATGCGGATGGTCATAAGGAGCACTTGCGCCACAGCACATGAATTCCTTTACAGCTACTTCAATGACTTCGACACCCTGGTCATTTTGAAAATGTGCAACTGATGTTTCGGCCATAACAATATCCTTATGCATTTGCTTTTTTGTGTAATAGTCTTCTAAAAGATTGTTTAGACGATGCAAAGAAAATTTTGAGTAAATCCATGAATATTGCCAAGCTTGATACCGCAGAAATCGCTTACTTTGATGAAGGCGAGGGGGATGCCGTCCTGCTTATCCATGGGTTTGCCTCAAATGCACATACGAATTGGATAAATGTCGGCTGGACCCAACTTCTCATCGATAGCGGTTACCGCGTCATTGCCATCGACAATCGAGGCCATGGCGAAAGCCAAAAGTTTTATAGCCAAGATGATTATCTGCTGGAGAAAATGGCGGATGATGCGGCAGCATTGCTTGCACACCTCCAGATCAGCCAAGCCCATGTTATGGGGTATTCCATGGGTGCCAGAATTTCCGCAACGCTTGCTTCGCGCCATCCTGAATTGATCGACAAGCTGATACTTGCTGGTAATGGATACAACATGATTGAAGGCGGTTTTGATTCATCAGAAATCTACGATGGTCTTGTCGCTAAAACAGATGAAGCCGTAACAACCAAAATAGGAACCGAGTTTCGATATTTTGCAAAAGCCACTAAAAGCGATTTAAAAGCCTTGGCGGCCTGCATCATGGGCGGGCGTTCTTACATCGAAAAAGCGCTTTTTGAAGCCCTGAACCCTGAAACCATGGTCATCGTTGGCACAGAGGATACCGTCGCCATGGATGCCAATAAACTGGCCGCGATCATACCCAATGGGCATTATGTACCAATCCCCAAGCGTAATCATATGAACGCGGTTGGCGATAAGGTTTACAAGCAGGAAGTGCTCGATTTTCTGACCTAACGTCGCCAGTTTACGATTGTTTACAAATATTGCTCTTGTTCTAATGGTCTGATGGCTTATATTTGAAAGTCTGTTTCAAAGGATTAAGTCGATGACAACTGCAAAGCTCAAAAACAATGAAACGCCCAAGATAGACCCTGTCTGGGAAGCCATTCGCAAAGAGGCGGAAGCCGTTGTTGCAAAAGAGCCGATGATGTCCTCGTTCATCTACAATACGATTTTAAACCAGTCTTCGCTTGAAGATGCGGTGACTTACCGGATTGGCGAACGTCTTCACAATCGCGATTTTTCAGCAGATCTTGTGCGTCAAAGCTTCCAGCAAATGCGGGAGGATTGGCCCGAGTGGTCAGAGATTCTTCGCATCGATATTGCTGCGGTCTATGATCGTGATCCCGCTTGCAGTCGCTTTATTGATCCCATTCTTTACTTCAAAGGGTTTCACGCCATACAGACACATCGTCTCGCGCATTGGAACTTGAACCACGGCAACAAAGATATTGCCCTTTACCTGCAATCGCGTTCTTCACAGGTTTTCCAAACGGATATTAACCCGGCAGCCAAATTTGGTAGAGGCATATTCCTCGACCATGCAACAGGTCTTGTAGTGGGTGAGACAGCGGTTGTCGGCGATGATGTTTCAATTCTACACAGTGTCACCCTGGGTGGTACGGGCAAGGAAATGGAAGATCGCCATCCAAAAATCGGCAATGGCGTATTGCTTGGCGCTGGAGCAAAGGTGCTTGGCAATATTACGGTCGGCAATTGTTCCCGTATTGCAGCTGGGTCATTGGTAATTAAAAATGTGCCAGAAAAAGTAACCGTAGCAGGTATTCCTGGCAAAGTGGTCAATGTGGCTGGTTGTTCAGAGCCATCACGCACCATGAACCAGATTTTGGCTGAAGATAAAAGTTAATCTGCAATCCTGAGCGCTAATCACTTTACACTGCTCAATTAGCCGTGCAAAAAGCAATGCAACAAATCACTCGCTGGAGATACTTTCGTGACACCTGAAGAAATCAAAAAACTAGATGCCTATTTCAAGTTTGTTTTTGGCAATGAACATTTGACCGTCAAACCACGTCCAAAGAAAACAGACTCTTGTGAAGTTTATAAGGGCGAGGAGTTTTTGGGTGTCATCTATCTTGACGAAGATGAGGGCGAGCGCTCGTTCAGCTTCTCAATGGCAATTCTGGATATTGATCTGGATCAGGTTTAATCTGCCAAGGTTATCGATGGGCTGACAATCATGGATTTGGTTAAAGCGCTGATAGACTGTTCCAGTTCAATCCAGTCACCAAGATATTTCTTGTGAAAACGATACGTCAGCATCAGGTTTTTGCCTACGTGAATGTCCCTGATGCAGAATGGTGTTGTTGAGGCCACTTCTCTTACACAGCGCGTTGCAAAGGGGTAGGGGCTAGAGGCTGCATAATATAAATCTTCATCGATAAATCCACCCTTTGCACTCAATCCTTGTCTAACAAGTCCACTTTGGGTTGGCTCAGCATTGCCTTCAAAAAATTGCGCATAAATTGGTGCAACACGCCCTGACATGTCGTAGGTCATGTTTCTTGGCTCAATGGATATAAAAACGAGATTTTTATTGTCAGTAGAATCATTGAAATCTGATGAAAGACTGTCCTGATAGCCAGACAGTGATGGCCAATGGATGTAAAGATCCAGCTTTTCATGGGCACC
>CALFBU010000343.1 GCA_937951455.1 uncultured Rhizobiaceae group bacterium | reverse complement strand
ATGCAAGAGTGTTTTTTCATCAAATTTAAATGAACCGGATTATGCTTAATGCTACATGGCCCAAAGGCTTGATATAAAGCCTTACAAGACTTATTGATTGAGCGATATTAGAAGGAAAACACTTGCATGCCCCTTAGTCCCCAAGACCTGCTCATAAAACTTGAAGAGCTTAAGATTGAAACAAAAACATACGAGCATGAAGCGGTTTTCACGGTTGATGAATCCTCTAAAATCAAACAGGAAATTCCAGGTGGTCACACGAAAAACCTGTTTCTGAAAGACAAAAAGGGTAATTTCTTTCTGGTGGTGGCCGAGGGAACTGCTCAAATCAAACTCAACAGCATTCACGGGTTAATCGGCGCCAAGGGTCGCGTTTCATTTGGCAAGCCGGAAGCCCTGATGGAACTCCTGGGTGTAAAGCCTGGTTCTGTCACCGCGTTTGCACCTATCAATGACATTGAAAACAAAGTCAGTGTCATCATTGATGAGCCCTTGCTGCGCCATGAGCTTATTAATTGCCATCCATTGACGAACGAGATGACAACTACCATCTCAAGGGAAGATTTATTGCAGTTTTTGAAACATGTGAATCATGAACCGCAAATCATACAGGTTTCAGAAATTGGAGAATAACCATGAGTAATGATGAATATGGCTACGGCACGGGTTATACCACAAGCCAAAATGCAACTGTATCTTTTGGCGACAATTCCACTCCAGCTGCACAGCCTCAAGCTGTAAAAGATATTTCTACAGCACAATTTTCTTCAGAAGTTATTCAAGGCTCCATGCAAGTTCCTGTCTTGGTTGATTTTTGGGCCCCCTGGTGTGAGCCGTGCAAACAATTGGCACCCGCACTTGAAGCAGCGGTCGCAGCTACCAATGGCAAAATCCGTCTGGTAAAAATGGACATAGACAAACATCCGGAAGTCGCTGGCCAAATGGGCATACAATCCATTCCGGCCGTCGTTGCATTTGTGGATGGAAAACCGGCGGATGCCTTTATGGGCATGAAAACCGAAGGTGAAATTCGCGATTTCATTGTAAAAATTGCAGGTGCTTCTGACGATGACGCCCAGATAGAAACCATGCTTGAAGAGGCCGATAGACTAAACGCTGAAAGTGATGTTGAGGGCGCGGGACAATTATACGCCGACATCCTGTCTGTTGAACCGGAAAATATAAAAGCCATCGCTGGTATTGGGCATATTTACCTTGCCAAAGGCAATCTGGAAGCAACGCAAAGTCTTGTTGCCAATCTCAACGAAGCCCAATTGGCCAGCCCAGAAGTAATGTCCCTAAAATCAGCGATAGCCCTTGCAGAACAGGCCGAGGCTCTGGGCAACACGGCAGATGACTTACAGACAAAACTGGACGCAGACCCAAATGACCCACAATTGCGCTTGGATTTAGCCATTGCGCTTAACGCAGCCAACAAAAGGGAAGAAGCCGCAGATCACCTTTTGGAAATCATGAAGGCTAAACCAGGCTGGAATGAAGATGCAGCGCGTGTTCAACTTTTGCAGTTTTTTGAAGCCTGGGGCATGACCGATGAGGTCACAATTTCAGCAAGACGAAAACTTTCATCGCTTTTGTTTTCATAATATATCATGAATCTGCGGCATTTCATTCAGATTCATAGATAGACCCTTGAGAATTGAACTTGTTGCACCAGATAATCTCATAACAAATAAAATAGTGGAACACCCATGAGAGCTGGAAACGCATCATACAATTTTGCAAGCGATATACCGGATACAATTCCCGTATTTCCGTTAACTGGCGCCCTGCTTTTACCAGGCGGGCAATTGCCGCTTAATATTTTTGAGCCTCGTTATCTGGAGATGATCAACGATTCACTGCGTGGTGAAAAAATAATTGGCATGATTCAGCCTGAGCTAAATGGCACCCATGACCCTGATGATCCTAAACCTTTAAGCAAGGTTGGTTGCTTAGGACGCATTTCAACATTTCAGGAAACAGGTGACGGGCGTTTGCACATAAACTTGTCAGGTATTTGCAGATTTTATGTTGTTGAGGAAATCTCCGTTAACACCGGTTACCGTCAATGCAAGATTGAAATCATTGAAAATGATTTGGCGGATTTATCAGAAGGTGACGATGTCGATCGCGATGCCGTCTTGCACGCTTTCAAAAACTACCTGACTGCAAATAATATGGATGCGGATTGGGAAACAGTCGACAAAGCTGATACTGAAACGCTTATTACGGCACTTTGCATGATGAGCCCTTATGACCCTGCAGAAAAACAAGCCCTTCTGGAAGCGCCAACATTGAAAGATCGTGCGGATACACTCATAGCAATTTCTGAGTTTCACCTTGCAAAACAAAGTGGCGACACATACGGAAACCTGCAATAATCAAACGATGAGCAAACCGGACCCAAAACTACTGGAACTTCTCGTCTGTCCCCTTACGAAAACGACGCTTGAATATCACGAAGATGATAATGAGCTGGTTTCGAAAGTGGCAAAACTGGCCTACCCAGTTAGGGATGGCATTCCCGTCATGATCGTATCAGAAGCACGGGAATTGGACGGCGAAGAAACCGCTAAATAGCTTCGCCACGAAGCAGTTTTGGTGCAGCTGTATTTTCACCTGAAGCCTGATTGATGAAATATTTCTTCATGGCAGGCATCCGGTCTACAACACCCAAACCAAAACTTCTGGCCGCACGTAAAAACCCGTTATCATTTGAAAACAGACGGTTTAGAACATCCGTCACGATACCCATTTGGACAGTATCAAAGCGTCGCCACATCTGATAGCGCTCAAGAACATCAACGGTACCAAAATCCTGACCAAGTCTGTCAGCTTCCACGATGGTCTGCGCGAGCGCAGCAGCATCTTTAAAACCAAGGTTCAAACCCTGACCCGCGATCGGGTGAATGCCATGGGCAGCATCACCGGCAAGCACAAATCTGTTACGAACGAATTCACGCGCCAGAGTTAAGCCAAGCGGGAAGGCTTTAACCTTGCTGGCAAGTTTTATCTCACCCAATTTATAGCCAAAGCGTTGTTCAAGCTCTGTTTCAAAAATCAATTCATCCTGCGCGAGCAATCGATCTGCATCGCGAGAACTTTCCGTCCAAACCAAGGATGAACGATTTCCCTTGAGCGGCAGAATGGCAAAAGGACCTGCAGGAAGAAAATGCTCTTCCGCACGTCCTTCATGCGGGCGCTCATGTTCAACCGTGCAGACAATACCTTTTTGGTCATAGGGCCAATGGACAGTTTGAATGCCAGCCATGTCACGCAACCGGGAACGAACCCCATCGCAGGCAACAAGCAGCTTTGTGGAAATTACATCACCAGAATTAAGCGTCACATTAGTGCGGGAAATTTCTGTCTCAAATGATGCAACACCGTTTTCAGTCAAGCGCACGACACCATCCGCGTCACCCTTTTTACGAAGCGCTTTTACAAGCTCACGATTTTCCACCATATGTGCAAAAGGCTCATCTTCTTTCCCATCATTAGCAAAGGTGAGAAATACGGGCCGCGTCACATCACTGACCTTGCTGTCGGTGACGATCATTTCGTTAATTGGTTGTGCGTTTTTAACAAGGCCTTGCCAAAGACCCAGCGCATCCAGCATGCGAGACGCGTCTGCTGCAATAGCTGAAGCGCGTTCATCATTTTCAACTGCATATTCAGGAACCGGATCAACAACCATAACCGACAAATGCGGAGCAGCATCTTTAATGGCTACCGCACAAGACAAACCCACATACCCACCACCAGCAATGAGTACATCAACGCTTTCAGGCAATTTCAGTTTTGCAGTTTTAGCCATTTCAAAATTCCATACTTTCTATTAGTCTTAACATAAATGGAAACGCGATGACAAAACTTCCAGATGCAACATTGTCTCAGGGTAAATATTGTTTATCTTATAAAATGATCATGTAAGGCAGCTTTTTCTGAGATGTCTATTAAATAAAGAAAGATAGCGAAGCAATTCCTCTTGAATTGTTCGCAAGTGAATCATGTCCAAAGCCGTAGAAACCCTTCTTGATATACTGGATCTTGAACGCATCGAACAAAACCTGTATCGCGGCGAAAGCCCGGATGTGGGTTGGCAACGCATTTTTGGCGGGCAAGTGATTGGACAAGCACTCGTTGCCGCACAAAGAACCGTACAATCAGGTGAGGGGGATCCTGAACGCATCGTTCATTCTCTGCATGGATATTTCATGCGTCCAGGCGATCCATCTGTTCCAACCATCTACGAAGTGGACCGAATTCGTGATGGCAGAAGTTTCACTACCCGACGTGTGGTTGCCATTCAGCACGGACGCGCGATCTTTTCCATGTCGGCTTCCTTTCAGATTGTTGAGGAAGGGCTCGAGCATTTTGTCGAAATGCCTGACATGCCTCAACCTGAAGACCTGCCCAGCGAAAAACAGTTGGCCGAACAATTCATCGACCACGCTCCGGAAGGGGTTCGCAATTACTGGAAGCGTGAGCGACCAATTGAACTGCGCCCCATCAGTCTTGAGCATTATATTTCCAGCAAAAAACTCGAACCAAAACAAAACATCTGGTTCAGGGCAACGGGTGCTTTGCCAAAAGATACAGCCGTTCAACAGGCCGTTCTTGCCTATGCTTCAGACATGACCCTGCTGGATACTTCACTGTTTGCCCATGGACGTGCGGTATTTGATCCAAACCTGCAAGTCGCAAGTCTCGATCATGCCATGTGGTTTCACAGACCCATGAACATGGAAGAGTGGCATCTATATTCGCAAGACAGCCCAAACAGTTCGGGTGCTAGAGGTTTTACACGCGGGAGCATTTATTCTCGAGATGGGCAGTTGGTGGCATCGGTCGCACAAGAAGGTCTAATTCGTGAACGCAAGAAAGATTTTGGCAAAACCAAAGTTGCTGGTGGCTAATTTTGCAGTTTTATCGGATTCTTCCCCATGGTTAATATGCGATTAACCTTAACTCTCTAATCTTGGCTTCATATGACAATTTTCTGCGTGAATCGGCAGAAGATAAGCGTTTTGGAGCACGGCATGCAATTATCAGATGTTGATACAAGAAGAGTTAATCCAACGGTAAAAGAAGGGCTTGGAAACCAATTCTCGGTTCTGGTTGGTTTGGCGCTTTTAGGTTTTGTCGGCCTTGCATTTGCAGCTTTGGCATCCTGGTCGGTAACGGACCCAAGCCTTTCAAACGCAAATGGCAGCACGATTTCAAACACCATTGGTTATCCAGGTGCAGTCTTTGCAGACTTTACGATGCAGTTTTTTGGTCTTGCATCTGCCATCGCGCTAATCCCGCCAGCACTATGGGGCTGGTCAAAACTGCTGCAACGCAGAATTCCTACACTTAAAAAACGTATCATGCTTTGGCCTTTGGCCGTTTTAATGACATCAGCAGGCTTTGCCTGTTTTACAACACCACAAACCTGGCCTTTACCAGTCGGTCTTGGCGGTGTTGGTGGTGACATGATGCTAAAACTTCCAGCTTTACTGCTGGGAGAAATTTCGGGCTTCTACGCGGTGGTCTTTGGCGCAGTTTTTTTAATGGTCGCTTTATGGACGCTGCTTGCAGCATCTGCACTCATTTGGCGCTTAGATGAAGTAACTGAATTAAAGCCAGAAGACATTGCAGACGATGGCGCCTATTTGAACGAGGACATTGAACCAAACTGGCTTTTGGGCGCGATGAGCCACTACTTTTACGTCTTTAAAATGCGTTATTTCAAATCCAAGGCAGAAGTCACAGCCGTAGCACCAAAGCCAAGTCTTTTACAGCGCGCAAAGGCTTTTAAGGAAAAACTTGTAACACCAAGTGATGACGGGCTTGATGATTTCGATCAATATGCGAAACCACAAACATTTACCGAGCCTGAAATTGCATCAGCTCAGCCAATAGCATCATCTGTTCAGGCAGAGCCTGCTTTTGAAAGCCCTGAATATGGCGAAAATACCTATAATGAATATGCGGAAGCTCAAGCGATTGAAGAGCAATGGGCTGAACAACCAGCACCTGCACCCGTTGCAACGCCACAGGCTGCAGCACCTGCAACGCGCGTAAAAACACAAGCACCACCGCCCAAGCCTTCAACCCGCGTTCAACGCGAGGCACAACCATCGCTAATTTCTGATGGCAGTTTTGAATTACCACCTCTCAGCTTCATGCAGGATGTGCCGCCCAAAAGCGCTGAAATGCAACTTTCTCCTGAGGCGCTTGAAGCCAATGCGCGCACACTGGAAGGGGTTCTGGATGACTTCGGCATCAAGGGCGAGATTATCAACGTTCACCCCGGTCCCGTTGTAACGCTTTACGAACTTGAACCAGCACCTGGCATTAAGTCTGCCCGCATCATCGGACTTGCTGATGACATTGCCCGTTCCATGGCGGCCATTGCAGCACGTGTAGCCGTTATTCCGGGACGTAACGCCATTGGCATCGAACTGCCAAATGCAAACCGCGAAACCGTGTTCATCCGAGAAATACTTGCTAGCAAGGTTTATGAAGACACAAAAGCTAAACTTCCACTGATTTTGGGTAAAACCATCGGTGGTGAGGCAACGGTTGCCGATCTTGCAAAAATGCCTCACTTGCTGGTTGCAGGTACAACCGGTTCTGGTAAATCCGTTGCGATTAACACCATCATCATGTCGCTTCTTTATCGCTTCACCCCCGAACAGGTGAAGATGATCATGATTGATCCGAAAATGCTCGAACTTTCAATTTACGATGGCATTCCGCATCTTCTAACACCTGTTGTGACAGACCCGAAAAAGGCCGTTGTCGCCTTGAAGTGGAGCGTTCGTGAAATGGAAGAGCGCTACAAGAAAATGTCCAAGATCGGTGTGCGTAACATTGATGGTTATAATAATCGCGCAAAAGAAGCTCAAAAATCTGGTGAGGTCATGACCCGCACCATCCAAACGGGCTATGACCGTGATACCGGTGAAGCAATTTACGAAACCGAGGAAATCGCAATCGAACCAATGCCATATATCGTTGTCATCATCGATGAGATGGCTGATTTGATGATGGTTGCCGGCAAGGATATTGAAGGCACTGTTCAGCGTCTTGCACAAATGGCGCGTGCAGCAGGCATTCACGTCATAATGGCAACACAACGCCCATCAACCGATGTGATCACAGGAACGATCAAGGCAAACTTCCCGACACGTATTTCATTCCAAGTAACATCAAAAATCGATTCCCGCGTGATGCTTGGCGAAAGCGGTGCTGAACAACTGCTTGGTATGGGTGACATGCTCTACATGGCAGGCGGCGGTCGCATCCAGCGTGTGCACGGTCCATTTGTGGATGATGGTGAGGTGGATAGCGTCGTGAACCATCTAAAAGCCCAAGGCATCCCGCAATATCTTGATTCGGTTACGGAAGAACAAGAAGAAGAGGGCGGTGCTGCTGGTGGAGACCCAGGCGCATTATCTGAATCCAATGATATTTACGATCAGGCTGTTGCGGTTGTCTTGAGAGACAGGAAAGTCTCAACAAGTTACATCCAGCGCCGACTATCAATCGGTTATAACCGTGCAGCATCATTAATTGAGCGCATGGAAGAGGAGGGCCTCATCAGTGCAGCAAACCATGCTGGCAAGAGGGAAATCCTTGTACCAGACGAAAACGAGACCATATAGAAGAGTAGAAATTCTGCCCACAAAGAGCCACGAAGTTTGTTTAGAGTACGTGAACGGGTCAAAATCTAAGGCTAAGTGAATGAAAAGCGTATTTGGACAACTATTGAAAACTGCTTGTGTGACTTCAGTCATCGCAACGGGAGTTTTTGCAACGCCTGTGCTCGCAAATGATAAACAGCAGGCCATCCAGGCCATAAGCAATCATTTCAAGAACGTTCCAACCATGACTGGTGAATTTGTGCAGTTTGGTCCCAACGGCGAACAAACTGGCGGTGAGTTTTTAATTAAGCGCCCGGGAAAAATCAGGTTTAATTATGAAAACCCCTCACCTATTACTGTTGTTTCAAATGGCAGAACGCTTGCGGTTGAGAACAAGAAGCTGAAAACAACAAACTATTATCCCCTCAATAAAACACCGCTAAGCCTTTTACTGAGCAACAATATCGATATTCAAGACAAATCGATCCGCAAAGTCGAAGCAGGACAAGATGTAACCACGGTTGTGATGGGTGACAAAAAGATTTTCGGTGATTCTGAAATTACGCTTTTATTTGATCCGCAAAGCCAAGACTTGCGCCAGTGGACGATTAAAGATGCGCAGGGAAAAGAAACTTCTGTGATGATCTTTAATGTGAAAAAGAACATTAAAATCTCAAACACAAAATTTGCTGTAAACAAATCTAAAATTCATAACAGAGGCAGCCGTAATTAGTCTGGATAATTACGGCTTCAGCTTTTTCTATGCGAAAACATCCTGTAGGCTTTGACTTTTAAACTTACAGGAAATCCTCCATGCCATTCAAAATTGCCACCTGGAATATTAATTCTGTACGCCTTCGTATTGGATTGGTTGAGAGGTTTTTGGATGAACATCAACCTGACGTTCTCTGCCTGCAAGAGATAAAATGCCAAAACGACCAATTCCCAGCAAAGAATTTTAAAAAATTGGGCTATGAGCACATGGCAGTGCATGGCCAAAAGGGATATCACGGCGTTGCTACCGTATCAAAACGCCCCTTAAGCGAAAGCTATAGCAAAGATTACGTGGCGATGGGCGACACACGTCATATTTCCACCCAACTGGAAGCAGGTGGCCGCAAACTTCAAATTCATAACTTTTATGTACCAGCAGGCGGTGATGAAGCTGATATTGTAAAAAACCCGAAGTTTGATCACAAACTCAAATTCCTCAACGAAATGCTGGAATTGCCACATGACCATTCGGGTGTTGAAAACATACTCGTAGGCGATCTTAACATTGCACCGCATGAAAACGATGTCTGGTCTCACAAGAAACTTTTAAAAGTCGTCAGCCACACACCGATTGAGACAGAATTTCTCGACCGTATTCGCGACGAAGGCGGATGGTCTGATCTTGTTCGTCAAAAAATTTCAACCGATGAAATTATCTATAGCTGGTGGAGTTACCGCGCGAAAGACTGGGACGCTGCAGACAAGGGCCGAAGGCTCGATCATATTTGGGGGAGCCCATCACTAAATGAGAATCTGACCAATATCTCAATCCTGAGAGAAGCCCGTGGCTGGGAAAAACCTTCCGACCACGTGCCGGTTATCGCAGAATTCGATTTGGATTAAAGTCTGACTTTTTCAAGGTCCTTGGTAAATCGCAAAATTGATTGAGATATTTTACCTTGTAAGGAAACGGCTAACTGAGGATATTCATTTAAAATTTTGTGCATCATGACGCGCGTAATCTTCATCAATTCGCAATCATGGCTGACTACAGCTGTACCAACGCGTTTGTTAATAGAGACCAACGCCATTTCTCCAAGCAGACTGCCAGCCTTAAAGGTTGAAAGCAGTTTGGATTGCCCATCACTAAAAGAAAGTAAATCAACACTTCCTGAAATAACTACATAACCACCATCCGTGGATTGGCCTTCTCTGAAAAGTTCATAACCTTTTGAAAAAGACATCCTCTGGCTGCCAAAGGCAATCAGGCGCAGGTGTTCATCTTCAAAATCACTGAACAACTCAACATCGCGTAATAATTGTATATCGTCTTCGAGTGACATCACCTGATTCCATATATCTAGGGAGTTTTATTCGCCTTGATCATAAATCAAGGACAACACCTAAGGAACGAGTTTATAGCCCCCACCTTCGGTGACAAGCAACCTTGCATTTGAAGGATCTTTTTCCACTTTTTGGCGCAAACGATAAATATGGGTTTCGAGCGTGTGGGTCGTTACACCGGAGTTATAGCCCCAGACCTGCTCAAGCAATTCATCACGGCTGATGACTTTTTGTTCTGCGCGATACAGATATTTCATGATCGCAGTTTCTTTTTCGGTCAAGCGAACCTTGTTGCCATCTTCCTCGGTCAAAAGTTTTTGCGAAGGACGGAAGGTATAATGACCAATAGTAAAAATCGCATCTTCACTTTGTTCATGTGTGCGAAGTTGCGCGCGCAATCGTGCCAATAAGACTGCAAAACGGAAGGGCTTCGTCACATAATCATTGGCACCAGCTTCAAGACCAAGAATTGTATCCGAATCGGTATCATGTCCTGTAAGCATTATAATCGGTGCTTTAAAGCCACCCTTACGCAGAATTTTAACCGCCTCGCGGCCATCCATATCAGGAAGACCAACATCCATGACCAAAAGGTCAATCTGTTCGGAACGGGCTGTATTAACGCCTTTGGTGGCGCTTGATTCCGTCATGATGGTGAACTCGTCATAAAGCGCCAGCTGTTCGGTTAGCGCATCTCTTAGATCGTCGTCATCATCAACAAGTAAAATATTTTTGGTAGCCATAATATTCCTCAGTTAAAGTATATATGTTGGACAATATCATTATAATAATCAATACCTTCAATAATGACGATTTAACAGGAATGTAAGGCCACATTCGGGAATTACACGTCCATGTGATAATTTGATAGATATTGTGAAACCGCGTGAGTTCAACCAAAATGCTGAAAACCATTCATGTCAGGAAAAAAGAGGGTGGTGAAATCCATCAGGGATTGTTCACCTATGATGATAAAACGATTCCCTGTTGTCTGGGTCGATCAGGTCTGACAGATGATAAAAAAGAGGGGGATGGTGCAACGCCAATCGGCTCTTTTAGGCTGCTTTACGGATTTCACAGGCAAGATCGCATCACGCTTCCGCGCTCTGATCTTTCATTTTCAGATATTCAAGATGATGACGGCTGGTGCGATGCGCCAGAACATGAAAATTACAATGCCGTGGTAAAACTCCCCTTTGAAGCCTCTCATGAAGTGATGATGCGTGAAGACAGGCTTTATGATGTTTGTATCGTGCTCGATTATAACATCAAACCTGCAGTAAGTGGATTAGGCAGTGCAATTTTCTTTCATCAAACAAGCCCTGAACTAAAACCAACGGAAGGTTGTGTTGCGATTGACCCCGAGCACATGCGTGAAATATTACCTTTGCTTTCAGACGAAACAATTATGATTATTCAAGGCTGAAGGTTATCAGGCTTTGGAATAATCCCGAGCACCAAAGATACCGCTGCCGACACGCACGTGCGTTGCATTAAATTCTGTGGCCGTCAGATAATCGGCAGACATGCCCATCGAAAGTTTTTCAACGCCAGCTTCCCGAGACAGTTTTCTAAGTAAGGCAAAATGAGGGCCTGGGTTTTCATCAAAGGGCGGAATGCACATGAGACCTTCGATCTCAAGCGCTAGATCGTTTTGACAAAATCTGACGAACTCAAGCGCCTCGTCTGGTAAAATCCCCGCCTTCTGTGATTCAGAGCCGGTATTAACCTGAACAAATAATTTCAGAGATTTTTCCTGAGCTTTCATTTCCTTTGCAATAGACTTGGCAATCTTTTCGCGATCCACCGTTTGTATGCAGTCAAACAATGCTACAGCTTCTTTGGTTTTATTGCTTTGCAATGGGCCAATCAGATGTAATTCAATGTCAGGCGTTGCAGCTTTTAATTCAGGCCACTTGCCTTGCGCTTCCTGAACACGGTTTTCACCAAACACACGCGCGCCTGCATCAATTACAGGTTGAATCGCTTGTGCATCATAAGTCTTGGAAACGCAGACGAGCGTTGGCATCTCAACGCCGTGTTTTTTACTGTGACGCCGCATCTCTTCAAGCACATGATTATAATTTTGTGCGCTACTGTTTTCTTCGTTCATGAATATCTCTTGACTGACAAAGGTCATCAAGGTTGACGCTTTGACTGTTTTCTGGTGAAGGTCTTTATCAAGATATATTACACAACTCAAAGCATTCAAATAGAAACCGTAAAATGACAACAGAACGCTATAATCCACGCGCAAGTGAAACCCATTGGCAAAAAATCTGGGATGAGAAAAAACTGTTTGAAACAAATACCGAATTGGATAGCGGTAAAACCCCTTACTATGTTTTGGAAATGTTCCCATACCCATCAGGCCGCATACACATGGGACACGTTCGCAATTATACAATGGGTGATGTTGTTGCCCGTTATAAACGCGCAAAAGGTTATGAAGTTTTACATCCTATGGGGTGGGACGCTTTTGGCATGCCGGCTGAAAATGCAGCCATGCAAAACAACACCCATCCAAAGGGCTGGACTTACGACAATATTGCCTCAATGCGCACTCAGCTTAAAAGCATGGGGTTGTCACTGGATTGGAGCCGTGAATTTGCAACTTGTGACGTGGAATATTACGCTCAACAACAATCCCTGTTTCTTGATTTCCTTGAACATGGTTTGGTTTACCGCAAGAATGCAAAAGTAAACTGGGATCCAGTAGACATGACCGTGCTTGCCAATGAGCAGGTGATTGACGGTAAAGGCTGGCGCTCAGGTGCGGATGTTGAACAGCGTGAACTAACACAGTGGTTCTTTAAAATCTCAGACCATGCCGATGAATTGTTGGAAGCCATTGATACCCTAGATGAATGGCCTGACAAGGTGAAACTGATGCAGTCTAACTGGATTGGCAAGAGTCGTGGTCTTCAAATGAAATTTGAATTGACTGAGACGTTTGGCGCATTCGATGGTTTTGAAATTTATACCACAAGACCAGACACTTTGGCTGGTGCAAGCTTCATGGCGATAGCGCCTGAGCACCCCCTGGCGCTTGAGATTGCTAAAGACAATCAGGACTTGCAACATTTCTCAAAAGAGGTTCGTAAAACGGGCACATCAGCCGAAGACTTGGAAACCGCCGAGAAGCTTGGTTTTGACACAGGGTTGAAAGTCAAACATCCGTTATATGCAGATCAGACCTTGCCGGTTTATGTTGCGAACTTCATCTTGATGGACTATGGCACGGGCGCAATCTTTGGCTGTCCAGCCCATGACCAGCGCGACCACGATTTTGCACGTAAATACGAACTGCCAATCATCGCAACTTTTGTGCCGCTGGATTGTGATGAAAATCCTGATGATTTTGTTGCCGAAGAACCTTTTGTGCCTACCAAGACTGAAATGGTTATATGGATCAACCAGCCTGCAAATCTTGATGAAGCAACCGGGCAAGAAGCTATCGATAAAACGATTGATTGGGCAGAAGCAAAAAACCTTGGTCAAGGTCAGGTTCAATTCCGCTTAAGGGACTGGGGTCTGTCGCGTCAGCGCTATTGGGGTTGCCCAATTCCCGTTGTGCATTGTGACGATTGCGGCGTTGTACCTGAGAAAAAAGAAAATCTTCCCGTAGAACTGCCCGAAGACGTCACCTTCGACGTACCAGGTAATCCGCTTGATCGCCACCCAACTTGGCGTGATACAGCATGCCCATCTTGTGGCAAGCCTGCCAAGCGTGAAACCGATACGATGGATACATTCGTCGATTCATCCTGGTATTTTGCCAGATTCATTACACCGCGTGGCGATACTCCAACCGATAATGCAAAGGCAAATCACTGGCTGCCAGTTGATCAATACATTGGTGGCATTGAACACGCGATCCTGCATTTGCTTTATTCAAGGTTCTTCGCACGCGCCATGTCGATTGCAGGCCATATGGATGTCAAAGAACCTTTCAAGGGCCTCTTCACCCAAGGCATGGTCGTTCATGAAACCTATGGCAATAAGGACTTGGGCTGGTTCCAACCCTCTGAGCTCAACATTTCAGAACAAGACGGTAAGCGCAAAGCGTTTAAACTAGCTGACAATTCGGAAGTGCCGATTGGCGGCATTGAGAAAATGTCAAAATCGAAAAAGAACGTGGTTGATCCAGACGATATCATCGCAACCTATGGTGCGGATACCGCACGCTGGTTCATGCTTTCTGATTCTCCGCCAGAACGTGATGTTGAGTGGACGGATGCAGGTGCGGAAGGTGCACATCGCTTTGTGCAACGCATTTGGCGCTTGGTTTCAACCTGGTCTGAAAATGTAAAGTCAGCCGAAGCACCAAATGATTTGAAAGATGAAAAAGCAAAGGCCATCCGCAAAGCGTCACATAAAACGTTAAAAGCAATTGGCGAAGACATTGAACGTCTTGGCTTTAACCGGGCAATTGCGCGTCTATACGAATATGTAAACACACTCTCAAGCGCAGGCGATGCTAAGAATAGTAATCCAGATATTAATAGCGCGATGAAAGAAGGCTTATCGTTCCTGATTCAATGCTTTGCCCCTGTCATGCCGCACTTGGGTGAAACATGTTGGGAAGAACTTGGTTTTGATGGGTTGGTATCAGAACAATCCTGGCCTGAACATGATGACGCTTTGGCTAAAGATGATACCATTATTCTGCCTGTTCAGATCAACGGCAAGAAACGCGCTGATCTTGAAGTTAACCCAGATGCATCACCGCAAGAAATAGAGGATGCAACTTTGGCGTTAGATGTGGTAATAAAACAGTTAGATGGCAAAGCGCCCAAGAAAATAATCGTCGTACCGAAGAGAATTGTGAATGTTGTTGTTTAATCAAATCACTCAAGTAAGCCGCAAGGCACTTGCCATTATGGCAGTTTTATTTCTGAGCGCTTGCCAGTTTCAGCCTTTATACGGGGAAAGAGCAGCTGGCCAAGGTGGCGGTCTGGAACAAGTTGGCGTTGCGTCTGTTGATAGCCGTGTCGCACAACAGGTTAGAAATCATCTTTTATTCTTGTTGAATGGCGGATTTGCATCTTCTGAAAAAACCCATGAAGCAAGACTATCCGTGAACTTCAGCAACAAGCTTTCTGCTGCACTGCCAAGTGTTGAAGATTCTACCGCTGGTACGGTTACCGTTCGCGCAAGATATGATCTGGTAGATCTTAGAACCAATGAAACGGTAGCAAGTGGTTCACGTGATGCAACGGCTTCTTATGACAGAACAGGTCAGGTACTTGCCAACAATCGTGCAACGCGGGATGCGGAAAATCGCGCGGCAAAAGAAGCAGCTGAAGCATTGCGTTTGGCAATCGCTTCTGACATGAGCCAACTTTAATCTTGCATGGCTTCGCTTAAGCCAAGAGATATCGAACCCTTTTTAAAGAAACCGGATTTCTCAAGATCCGTTATCCTGCTTTATGGTCCGGATGCTGGCCTGGTCAGTGAACGCGCTGACGTGCTGGCAGAAAAATCAGGCGTCGATTTATCCGATCCCTTTAGCCTTATCCGAATGGACGCAGATGATGCCGCAAGTGATTTGGCTCGCATCGCCGACGAAGCCCATACGATTGGTATGTTTGGCGGCAAGCGCCTCATCAGAATTTCAGGAAATACACGACGCGATTTGGCAAAGGCCGTCAAACCTGTTCTGGATACTCCTCCTGAAGATGCCATTATTCTCATTGAAGCGGGCGACTTGAAGAAAACCGCTGGCCTGCGAAAACAACTCGAAGCTAGTCCCGCAAGTCTGGCAATTCCCTGTTATCAGGATACGGATGCAGCGATTGAACAGCTAATCGATGAAGAAATCATCGCCAAGGGTTTGACGATAGACCGTGAAACGCGCCTTCTTCTAAAATCTATGCTGGGCGATAACCGAATGGTTTCACGTGGAGAACTTTTCAAGCTGGCAATTTATTGTGAAGGCAAAACTTCAGTTACTGCAGCTGAAATTCATGCAATCGTCGGCGACGCCTCAAAACTTGTGATGGATGATGTCATCGATTCAACGGCCACAGGAGACCCTGCAAAACTTCAGGTTTTTCTACCCAAGGCGATCGAAGCAGGCAATCAACCCGATATTATTTTACTTGGTGTTTTAAGACACTTTCAAATGCTGCAAAGTGCCAGAAGCAAGGTTGAGCTGCAAAGACAAATCGCTTCCAATGTGATTTCAGGCATAAGACCACCCATTCACTTTGCCAGAAAAAATGCGGTGACCACCGCTGTAAACATTTGGACACTGCAAAGACTGACGCGAGCCTTAAGCCGACTGGATAAAGCCATGCTGGAATGTCGCCAAAAGGCTGGCATTTCCCAAGCGCTGTGCAGCACGACACTCTTGGCATTAAGCCTCGAAGCCTCAGCGCTTAAAAAGCGCTAATCTCAATTTCCTTTAAGAGCCAAGCAGTCCGTTTTGGAGGCGTTTGCAGATTTCATCCAGCTGATCGAGATTTGAATATTTAATCCTCAACTCGCCTTTTTCTTTGTCACCGTGGCGAAGATCAATCTTCAAGCCAAGACTGTCTTCAAGCCTTTGTTCAAGGGCTCTGATATCCGCTGTTTTTTCTGCAGAAGATGATTTTGCCGACTTGCCTATTGTAGATTTTGTTTCCAGTTCACCTTGAGCCAAAACTTCTGCCTGACGCACAGAGAGACCTTCTTCAACAATTCGCTTAGCAAGCGCTTGCGGATTATCAGCTGTGACCAGCGTACGGGCATGACCCGCGGATAGACTGCCATCACTGACAAGCGACTGGACATCTTTTGGAAGTTTCAAAAGTCTTAGCGTATTGGCAACATGGGATCGGCTTTTACCAATAACCTGTGCCAGTTCATTTTGACTGTAATCGTATTCATCAATCAACTGCTGATAGCCAAGCGCCTCTTCTACAGAATTTAAGTCCGCGCGCTGAACATTTTCAATGATTGCAAGTTCAAGTGCCTGCTTGTCTGCCACGTCACGAATAACGATTGGCACTTCATGCAGACCCGCTTTTTGCGCAGATCGCCAACGCCGTTCACCGGCAATGATTTCATATTGCGCGCCACCGAGATCTCCGCCTTTTACAGGTCGGACAAGTATGGGCTGCACGATGCCATGCTCACGAATTGAATTTGAAAGATCCAAAAGATCGCTATCGGCAAAAAACTTGCGCGGGTTATTTGGGTTGGCTCGAATATGCTCTATGGGAACAACTCGCTCACCCTGTTTGATGATGGTATCAACTTCCGCTGCGCTTTTAGCACCATCGGTTTTTGCTTTTGGCGATGTCACAGGCTGATCCAAATCACCCATGAGAGCGGCTAAACCGCGACCAAGACGCTTTTTTGAATTATCATCTGACATCTGAAAGTCCTTATAATATCCAGTTTGTTACGGAAGTGAATCCAGTTTCAAGCTGCTATGAGTTGTTTTTCGCGTTTTATAACTTCGGAGGCCAATTGCAGGTAAGCCTGACTCCCGGCGCAATCGAGATCATAAAGCAATACCGGCTTGCCATGTGATGGAGCCTCAGAAACACGAACGTTTCTTGGAATAATTGTCTTGTAAACTTTGTCACCCAGAAACTCGCGAACATCTTCAACAACCTGCATGGCAAGATTATTGCGTTTATCAAACATAGTCATGACAATGCCGTGGATGATAATTTCCGGGTTAATAGTTTCTTTCACCTGATCAACAGTTTGTAGAAGCTGGCTAAGGCCCTCGAGCGCAAAAAACTCACACTGCAAGGGTACAAGTACGGAATCAGCAGCTGCCATTGCATTCAGCGTCAACAAGTTTAGCGATGGCGGACAATCAATCAGTATGTAATCGATTGGCAAGTTTTTAGGACTATATTCCTCAATCGCCTTCTTTAATTTAAAAGCACGATCACCCTCACCTGAGATTTCCATCTCAACACCAAGAAGATCGAGCGTTGATGGAGAAACGTAAAGTCCCGGAACCGCAGTCGGTGTGATGGTTTGTTCAAGCGTGGCACTGCCTGTCAATAAATCATAAGTAGACACATCACGGTTATCACGGTCGATGCCAAGCCCGGTACTCGCGTTTCCTTGCGGATCTAGGTCTATAACAAGTGCTGTTTGCTCGATGGCAGCCAGAGCAGTTGCAAGATTTATGGCTGTCGTTGTTTTGCCAACACCGCCTTTTTGATTTGCCACTGTAATAACTCTAGGCATGATAGTCTCTATTCCGCATCAACATTTATTCGTTTCAAATTGGATATTTCCAGGATCACAGAATCTGTAGAAATAACGCTCTCATGACTTACCAGATCAAACGACCATAGACCATCACAATCTGCCAATTCAGCCTCAAATTCACGCCCTTTGTGGAAGAGTGCTGTAGCGCCGTTCAATAACCAGGGCGATGATAATTCCAACAATAATGGTAATGCTGCAAGTGCTCTGGCCGTGACAATTTCTGGCTGTGCAATGGTTGAACTGATATTTTCAATACGGTCACAGTGCACTTTTGCCCTAGCCTGCATCTGCCTATTTACCTGACGCAAAAACGAGCATTTCTTTTGAATGCTCTCAATTAAATCAATGGATGATTCTTCATAATCAGCCATAACAGCGGCCACGACCAAACCTGGAAAACCGCCACCACTACCAATATCAACCCAATGTCGAGCATCGGGCTTTAGCTTGATACATTGAAGACTATCAGCGATATGACGACTCCACATATCATTGAGCGTTGAGGGGGCGACCAAATTCGTTTTCTTTTGCCACTCTTCTACTCTGGCGACCAAAATCTTCAAACGCTCAAATGTTTCACGTGAAACAGGGTAAACTCTAGAAAGCTCGGATAAAATAAATTCTCCGCTCATGATACTTTCTGCTTTGATGAGGATCTAGAGATATGAGCCAATAGCAAAGTAAGCGCTGCAGGCGTCATACCATCAATACGGGACGCTTGTCCGATGTTAGCAGGACGGATCTTTTCAAGCTTTTGTTGTAACTCAATAGATAACCCAGAAAGCTTGGAATAATTAAAGTCTGTGGGTATATGGCGCTTCTCATCCTTACGTACAACAGAAGCATCCGCCTCCTGCCGCGCCAGATAAACTGCGTAACCTGCTTCAATTTCCAATGGCTCGACTATGTTTGCAGGAATTTCATTCAACACAGGCCAAACTTCGGTCAGTCTTTTAAAATCAATATCGTTAAATGAAAGCAAATCAAAAGCGGAACGACGAACGCCATCCTCTTTCACTTTCAAACCAACTTTTGAGGCCTGATTGGGTGTTAACGTAAGTGACTTCAATAGGTCACGGCCTTTTGTATGGGCTTCTTGTTGTTTTGTGAAGAAAGCCTCGCGCTCACGCGATACAATGCCAGCGCTGATGCCCAACGGTGTTAAACGCTGATCAGCATTGTCTGAACGCAAGGATAGTCTGTATTCAGCGCGTGAAGTAAACATACGATAAGGCTCACTGACACCACGCGTAATCAAATCGTCGATCATAACGCCAATGTAGCTCTGCGTACGGCTGAAGGTTATCTCATCCTGATTGCCGGCCAGCCTAGCAGCGTTTAAGCCTGCGACCAGTCCTTGCGCCCCTGCTTCTTCATATCCAGTTGTACCGTTAATCTGGCCAGCCAGAAAGAAACCTTCAATCTTGCGCGTTTCAAGCGTTGGCTTAAGCTCTCTTGGATCAACATGATCATATTCAATCGCGTAGCCCGGTTGCAGAATTTTTGCATTTTCAAGTCCCGGAATGGTTTTCAGGAAGGCTTCCTGCACCCATTCAGGCATGGAAGTTGAAATGCCATTGGGATAAACATTGATATCATCCAGACCTTCGGGCTCAAGAAATATCTGGTGGCCATCCCGTTCGCCAAATTTCACAATCTTATCTTCAATCGAAGGGCAATACCTTGGCCCTACACCATCAATCTGCCCGGAATACATCGCGGAACGCTTTACATTGTCCTGAATAATCTTGTGCGTTGCTGGTGTTGTTCGCGTGATACCACATTCGACCTGAGGGTTTGTAATCTCTTTTGTCATACTGGAAAAAGGCACAGGATGCTCGTCTGCGCCCTGCATCTCCAAACCAGACCAATCAATGGTGCGAGTATCCAATCGCGCTGGTGTGCCCGTTTTAAGCCTTGCAAGCGCAAATCCTGCCTTTTCTAGCGTACCAGAAAGTCCAACACTTGGATCTTCACCCATTCGTCCTGCCGGTATCATCTTTTCACCGATATGGATCAAGCCACGGAGAAAAGTACCTGTCGTCAAGACAACGGCCCTACAATTTACAATACTGCCATCGCCTAGAATAACGCCTTGAACCACATTATTTTCCAACGAAAGATCTTCTACAGAAGCTTCGATAACGTCGAGACCTTCAATATTGAAAATCTCTTCCTGCATGGCTTCACGATAAAGCTTTCGATCTGCTTGCGTTCTAGGACCACGTACAGCAGGGCCTTTGCGGCGGTTTAACAGTCTAAATTGAATACCGCCCTTATCCGCCACACGCCCCATGAGGCCGTCCAGCGCATCAATCTCACGCACCAGATGGCCTTTGCCAAGTCCACCAATTGCTGGATTACAAGACATGACGCCAATGGTATCTCGCTTATGGGTTATCAAGGCAGTCTTTGCACCAGCTCGAGCAGAAGCACTCGCAGCCTCAGTGCCTGCGTGTCCACCACCGACAACAATTACATCGTAGTTTGAATAGTTCATCATTGGAGTCCAATAGCGATTCATTTATAGAAGGTCAAAGAAATTCCGGTATTCGTTATAAAGAAAAATGTTTCACGTGAAACAGGGTGAATCATCACACCCAAATTGTTTCACGTGAATCATTTACCCACACAGAATTCAGAAAAGATAACGTCCAGCAAGTCTTCTACGTCAATCTTACCGGTAATACGACCAATACAGTCACTGGCATGTCTAAGTGTTTCTGCTTTTAACTCGATGTCAGAAACCTGATTATCTATGACAAATGAGAGATGATTGCCGCATTCAACCAATGATTCGCGGTATCTTAAACGGCTGATTAGAACGCCATCAAGATTTTGCAATTTATTTCTAATTTGCTTTTTAATCTCAGAAATTAATGAATCAAGACCATTCTCATTAGCGACCGAGATCGAAAGACCATCCTGCATGGAAAGCGCATCGTCCTTCGAAGTGACATGAATAACATTATCAAAACCATTATCAGGATATGGTTGATCATCATTAATTTCTTTCAGCCATATAACAAGATCAGCTTCCTGGCCTTTTAGCTGTGCTCTTTTGATGCCCTCTGCTTCAACAATGTCATCTGATATCCGTAATCCAGCCGTATCTGAAACGATCACTGCATAACCATCAATATCTAAATGAACATCAATGACATCGCGTGTTGTACCCGCTTCATTCGTAACAATGGCCACATCTCTTTTGGCAAGTGCATTTAGAAGACTGGATTTTCCCGCATTTGGTTTACCCATCAAAGCTATTTTGAAACCATCTCTAATAATTTCACCAGCTCTATTATCGTTAAGATGATTTTCTATTTCTTCTTTCAAAGCCTTGACCTGAGCAAAGCCTTCCTTGGAAATCTCTTGAGGGATGTCTTCTTCCTCGCTAAAATCAAGCTCCGCCTCAATCAGAGCACGCATGTGAATCAATCGCTTGCGCCAACCTTCATATGTTTCACGTGAATCACCTCTGGATTGTGCCAATGCTTGTTTACGCTGAGCTTCAGTCTCACTAGCGACAAGATCTGCAATCCCCTCAATCTCTGTTAAATCCAGTTTGCCGTTTTCAAAAGCACGTCTGGAGAATTCGCCAGCTTCTGCCAGTCTTACACCATTAAACTCACAAATTGCGTTTAAAACGGCTTCTACAACCGCTCGGCCACCGTGCAGCTGCAATTCTAAACAATGTTCACCCGTAAAGCTCGCTGGTGCTCGAAAGGCTATCACAATGCCTCTATCCAATTCTTCTTGGGTAGATGGATGCTTTACAGATTTTAAATGAGCTACACGGGCCTCAGAAAGGCCACCAAGCATTTGCTTGGAAATACTATCGCAGGCAGAGCCCGATATCCTGATGACAGCGACACCACTGGGCAAGTTGCCACTGGAAAGTGCTACAATTGTATCATCATTCATAGCAGTGCTTTCCATTTAAATGAAAATAGAATATTTCGAAACCGAATCGTTTATAAAATACGTAAGCTACTGATTTAATTTAATATTTTACGTGTTCATGTTATCGAAAAACTCATCATTATTTTTCGTCTGCTTCAATTTATCGATTAGGAACTCAATCGCATCCGTTGTACCCATGGATGACAGAATTCTGCGCAGAACAAATACTTTCTGTAGATCTTCTTTGTCCACCAACAAGTCTTCCTTACGAGTACCAGATTTAAGAATGTCCATAGAAGGATAAACACGTTTGTCAGATACCTTGCGATCAAGAACGATCTCCGAATTACCGGTCCCTTTAAATTCTTCAAAAATGACTTCATCCATACGGCTACCAGTGTCGATCAAGGCAGTCGCAATAATCGTCAATGAGCCACCTTCTTCAATATTACGAGCTGCACCAAAGAAACGTTTAGGTCTTTGAAGTGCATTGGCATCAACACCACCCGTCAAAACCTTACCAGACGAAGGAACAACTGTATTATAAGCACGGCCAAGACGTGTGATTGAGTCCAAAAGAATAACTACGTCGCGACC
>CALFBU010000342.1 GCA_937951455.1 uncultured Rhizobiaceae group bacterium | reverse complement strand
CCACGGAAGCGAAGTAGGAATTCATATCGAGAAAAAGATAATTGACGGTAATGTTCTGCATGGGTCCTGTTCTGAAGTTGGATTCAAAATAGAACAAAATAAGAACATTATTGCAAGGAATTTATTCCTTTTTAGGTTTGTTTACTTTTCGTTGCTTTCTAGCCTTCTTAGACTTATGTCCCCGAACTCTGTTTTGTGGTGGGAAGTCTGGAAGCAACTCATTTTCCATGAGAAATTTTGTAAATTAATCCCAGCTGTGTACATTGAAGTAGCGGCCTCACCAATAGATTGCAGATCTACCTTAGTTATATCTACTTCAAGTCGAGTTCTGGCGCTTGTAACCACTGTGTAAATTTCTTTAGTATTTATATCGTGGCACCACAAATTATGTACGATATTATTTCTTTTTGCGAAGGCCGCTTTAATATCATCTAAAAGCAAATCTAATTCATCTAGAGTATCTAAGTCGTCAATTTGAATCTCTGCAAGTGATCTAAGGCAACTATCTCTTAATGGATTAGCCATATGTGTTGTAACTGCCCAACCGACTTCAATATCAACTTTTAATAATCCTGCTATGGCATTTTGAAGAATGTCTTCTGTTTGTGCAGTAGCTGTTGAAACTATACCAATGGCTGTTAAATATTCTTCAGGTAAATTATAGGGAGTAAAATCTAAATCTCTTTGCGGTTTAGTTTTCATTCAAACTCCATAATCACATCATCCAGTGCTAGGCTATCACCTGCTTTGGCGTTGATTTTTGATATTTTACACTTCTTCTCGGCGCGTAAAATATTTTCCATTTTCATGGCTTCTACGGTGGCCAGCGCTTGGCCTTCCTGGACTTCTTCACCTTCTTCCACATTGATGGAGACGACGAGGCCTGGCATTGGGCATAGCAGGAAGTTTGACATGTCTGCAGCTATTTTTTCAGGCATCATGGCGAGGTATTCAGCCTGCTTTTTGGTGAGGACCTTGATGTCCATTTCTGCGCCGCGCCAGCGGATGCGAAAGCCTGTATTGGTGCGGTCGATCTTGAGTTTCAATTCTTCCTTGCCGACACGCACGATGGCCAGGGATTGCCCCGGGCGCCAATCCGTTTTTACCTTGGTCTTTTCGCCTGCGACTTTAACCGTAGCGCCTTCGTTTTTCAGCTTTTTGAGTTTAAGCGGAATTTGATTGCCATCAATCACCGCGACCCAATGTTTGCCGACCTTACGTTTGTGGTTGACCAGAGCACCAGAAAGTCTTGTGCGACGCAGTTCACAAATCATGTTGAGAACGCCTGCTGCTGCAGCCAGTTTCTTCTGGCCTTCCTCACCAATGGTCACGCCCTTGAATCCGTCCGGATATTCTTCTTCGATGAAGGCAGTGGTGATGTTGCCTGAGCAAAATTTTTCATGATCCATCACGGCAGAGAGGAAGGGCAAGTTGTGGCCAATGCCTTCGACTTCAAAACCGTCGAGTGCTTCGCGCATGGCGTGAATTGCGATTGAACGATCTTCGCCCCACGTGCAGAGTTTCGCGATCATCGGATCATAGAACATCGAGATCTCGCCACCTTCAAATACACCTGTATCATTTCGAACGATTGTACCGTCTTTTGACGTACCCTCTGCTGGTGGGCGATAGCGGGTCAGGCGGCCGATGGATGGCAGGAAATTGCGGTAAGGATCTTCTGCGTAAAGTCTGCTTTCAATCGCCCAGCCGTTCAGCTTTACATCTTCTTGTTTGATGGAAAGCACTTCATTGTTGGCAGCGCGGATCATCTGCTCGACGAGGTCAACGCCTGTGATGAGTTCGGTCACAGGGTGTTCCACTTGCAGGCGGGTGTTCATCTCCAAGAAGTAGAACTTCTTGTCGCCATCGACGATAAACTCAACCGTGCCAGCAGAAGAATAATCCACTGCCTTGGCAAGTGCCGCAGCCTGTTCACCCATGGCTTTGCGGGTTTTTTCATCCAGGAACGGGGAAGGGGCTTCCTCGATTACCTTTTGGTTGCGGCGCTGGATGGAGCATTCGCGCTCGCCCAGATAAATACAGTTGCCGTGATTGTCGCCCAAGACCTGAATTTCGATGTGGCGCGGTTGGGTAACGAATTTTTCAATGAAGATACGGTCATCGCCAAAAGAGTTTTTGGCTTCGTTCTTGGAAGACTGGAAACCCTCGCGCGCGTCTTCATCATTCCATGCAATGCGCATGCCCTTGCCGCCGCCGCCAGCAGATGCCTTGATCATAACTGGGTAGCCGATTTCCTTGGAGATTTTGACGGCTTCCTCCGCATCTTCGATGAGGCCCATATGGCCGGGAACGGTGGAGACACCTGCTTCCTGAGCCAATTTCTTGGAGGTGATCTTGTCACCCATGGCTTCAATCGCGCCGACCGGTGGGCCGATGAAGGCTACTTTTGCTTTTTTGAGTGCTTCGGCAAATTTTGGATTTTCAGAGAGGAAGCCATAACCCGGATGCACAGCCTCCGCGCCTGTTTGCTTGATGGCATCCATGATTTTGTCGATGACGATGTAGGATTCATTGGCAGGGGGCGGGCCAATATGAACGGCCTCGTCTGCCATTTTCACATGAAGCGCATTGGCATCCGCATCTGAATAAACGGCAACAGTTTTAATGCCCATTTTCTTGGCGGTTTTAATGACACGGCAAGCGATTTCGCCACGGTTTGCGATGAGTATTTTCTTGAACATGTTATGCGATTCCCAGAATTCCAAAAATTGTAATTGGTATGAATAAAATCCACTGTGGCAGGGCTAGCGGATGTGTTTTCTTGATCAGGTTGAGCGTAATGCTCCAAAGTGCGAATAAGCCAGCGAGTAGGGTTGCGGCAATGGCGAGTTCCCAAGCATCAGGTGATAATGCTGCAACCAGATATGCAATGGACATTGCTGCCAGTGTAATGGTGACCAAATGCCAACAATAGTAATTGGTATATTTCGAGACAGTGCCTAAATTGCTTTCCAGTAAGGGTTTTGCGGTTGATGCGCCACCTACAAAAACATGAAGCAGACATGTTGCAGCCGAAGCCACACATGCACACCATATCCAAAGTGGGTCAAATGCCATCAAATTATCCTTTTACCAACTCGTCATGTAGTTTTTGATGTTTGTCTTTTAATTCTGTGTCGCCCAGTTCGCCCGCGACGTTGATCATGCCGATGTGGGCGGGGATGTAATCGGGTTCAATGGTCAGCGCTTTTTCAAATAAGGCTTTTGCTTTTTCGTGTTCGCCGCGCTCTGCCAAAACGCGCGCTTCATCCGCTTCAAGGCGATGATTTTCAGGCAGTCCTTTGAGTGCAATCAATTGCCTTGTGCGATTGAACCAGCGGCTCACTATTTTAAGTTCGTCATTTCGAATGTGTGCGGCAACCGCAAAACCCCAAAAGACGCTTGGATTCTCCGCTTCAATGAGCCATGCCTGATTGAACGCGCGAATGGCATGGTTCGGGTCACCCTCGCCAATACGCTGCCAGCCGATCTGAACAAGGGAAGCAGCAGCCCGCGCCGCATCGCCACCGGCCAGTTCGGTCGCCTGTTTGACAAAATCCTTGTCGCTTTGAATATCAAGCGCGGTTTTCTTATAGTCCTCCCACATCGGCGCAGGACGCGTTGAGATTTGGGCGTGGGCTTGCAGGCTTGTGAACCCAAGGATGATTGCAAGAATTGGCGCGAATAGAAATTTCATTTTACAAATCACAACGGAATATTGTCATGCTTCTTCCAGGGATTTTTCAAGTCCTTGTTTCGAAGCGAGGCGAAGGCGCTGGCTAGGCGTTTTCTGGTGTTGCGTGGGCGTATGACGTCGTCGATGAAGCCCATTTCTGCAGCCACGAATGGATTGGCAAAACGGTCTTCGTATTCCTTGGTGCGTTCGGCAATTTTGTCCGGGTCGTCCAGTTCGGAGCGGTAGAGAATTTCGGTAGCACCCTTTGCGCCCATCACGGCAATTTCTGCCGATGGCCATGCGTAGTTGACGTCTCCGCGCAAGTGTTTGGAGGCCATAACATCGTAAGCGCCGCCGTAGGCCTTGCGGGTGATGAGCGTTACTTTTGGAACGGTCGCTTCACCATAGGCAAACAAGAGTTTTGCACCGTGCTTGATGACGCCGCCATATTCTTGCGCTGTGCCCGGCAAGAAACCTGGCACGTCGACAAGGGTCAGGATTGGAATGTTAAAGCAATCGCAGAAGCGCACGAAGCGAGCTGCCTTGCGTGATGCGTTGATGTCCAATACGCCTGCCAATACCAGCGGCTGGTTCGCCACAACGCCCACGGTTGAACCTTCAATGCGTATGAAGCCGGTGACGATGTTTTTCGCAAAATCGGGTTGGATTTCGAAAAAATCACCTTCGTCTGCAATTTTATAAACCAACTCTTTAATGTCGTAAGGCTTGTTTGGATTGTCGGGAATGAGGGTATCGAGGGATTTATCCTGACGGCCAATTGAGTCATAGAAAGGCTGGACAGGTGGCTTTTCGCGATTGTTGAGTGGCAGGAAGTCGATAAACCTGCGAAGAGCTGAAAGCGCCTCCACATCATTGTCAAAGGCATCATCTGCGACAGAGGATTTTGACGTGTGGGTTTTTGCGCCGCCCAATTCTTCTGCGGTGACGATTTCATTGGTTACGGTTTTTACAACGTCCGGGCCTGTGACGAACATGTAGGATGAATCGCGCACCATGAAGATGAAGTCTGTAATCGCTGGGGAGTAAACCGCGCCACCTGCGCAAGGGCCCATGATCATGGAGATTTGCGGGACAACACCACTTGCCAGTGTGTTCATCTGGAAAATGTCCGCGTAACCGCCAAGGGATGCCACGCCTTCCTGAATGCGTGCGCCACCTGAATCGTTAAGGCCGATAATCGGCGCGCCGTTTTTCATGGCCATTTCCATAATCTTGATGATTTTCTTGGCGTTGGTCTCTGATAGTGAACCGCCAAAAACCGTGAAGTCTTGGGAGTAGACATAAGTCATGCGGCCGTTAACCGTGCCCCAGCCGGTCACTACGCCATCGCCTGAGAATTTGGTTTCTTCCATGCCAAACTCTGTGCAGCGGTGGGCGACAAACATGTCGTATTCTTCGAACGAACCTTCATCGAGTAAAATCTCAATGCGCTCACGGGCGGTCAGTTTGCCCTTGGCATGTTGTGAGGCGATGCGTTTTTCGCCGCCACCTTGTCTTGCTTGATCGCGTCGTGTTTCAAGTTCTTGTAATACGTTTGTCATTTTATCTCCCCCTCACAGGGTTTCTTACTTATTCTTGAAGTCAGGCTTACGCTTTTCTGCAAATGCAGCCATGCCTTCGGTTTGATCTTCTGTCGCAAAGAGCGAATAGAACGTGCGGCGTTCGAAACGTAATCCTTCGTTGAGGGTTGTTTCAAAGGCACGGTTTACCTGTTCCTTGGCGATGTAAACAGATGGTGTTGAATAGCCTGCAATTTCCTCTGCGGTTTTCATGGTCTCGGCCATTAGATCATCAGCAGGGATAATGCGCGCAACAAGGCCTGAGCGTTCGGCTTCTTCCGCGTCCATCATGCGACCTGTCAAAATCAAATCCATGGCTTTTGCCTTGCCAAGGGCTCTGGTCAACCGCTGAGAGCCACCCCAGCCCGGTGTGACGCCGAGCTTGATTTCCGGTTGGCCGAACTTGGCTTTGTCGGAAGCAAAAATCATGTCGCACATCATTGCCAGTTCGCAGCCGCCACCAAGCGCAAAGCCGTTTACCGCTGCAATGATGGGAGTGCGCGTATTGGCAAAGCCTTCCCACTGCGATTGCTTGTCGGCCAGGAACATGTCCATGTAGGATTTTTCCTGCATTTCCTTGATATCAGCACCCGCGATGAAGGCCTTGCCTTCGCCTGTGATAACGATGCAACCGATTTCTGTATCTTCATCAAAAATTTTGGTGTGTGCGATGATACCATCCATGACCGCAGTATTAACCGCATTCAGCGCTTCTGGGCGGTTGATGGTGATAAGGCCGACATTGCCTCTTTTTTCTGATAATACGACGTCGCTCATGATTAGCCTCTGTTTAAGGTTTCAAGCCAGGTGATGATACCTGAGAAATCCATGTCTTCATCACTCTGCGCAGCAAACTCTTTATAAAGTTCCAGCGCTCGTGATCCCATGGGTGTTGCCTGTCCGCTTGAATCTGCTGCAACTTGCGCAAGGCTTGCATCCTTGATCATCAGTGAAGAAGCAAAGCCAGGTTTGTAATCATTATCAGCAGGTGAGGTTGGGCCAACGCCCGGCACCGGGCAATAGGTATTGATGGACCAGCAAGAGCCGGAAGAAGTCGACATGACGTCGTATAAGGCTTGCGGATCAAGACCCAGTTTTTTGCCCAGAGAAAAAGCCTCGCCCACGCCAATCATGGTTGTGGCAAGAAGCATGTTGTTACAAATTTTGGCAGCCTGACCAGCGCTACCTTCACCGCAACGCACTTGCTTGGCTCCCATGATATGTAGGTAAGGATTAGCGCGTTTGCAGTCTGTTTCAGAGCCGCCAATCATGAAGGTAAGCGTGCCTCCCTCTGCGCCGCCAATGCCGCCGGAAACCGGAGCATCGATTGAGCCAAGACCTGCTGCTTTTGCTTGTGAATGAAAAGTTTTGGCACTGTCAACATCAACTGTTGAACAATCGATTAGTAACGCACCCTTTGGCGTAACGGGTAGAACCTCTTCCATCACGGAGAGTAGAATTTCTCCGTTCGGTAGCATGGTGATGAGTGCTTCCGCTTCGGCTGCTGCGTCTGCTGCTGTTGCGCATGTAATGATGTCCGCCAGTTTTGCTTCATGCAGAATGTCGGGTGAAGCATCAAAGCCCAACACTTCATGGCCTGCTTTAACCAGATTTTTGGCCATGGGTAGCCCCATGTTGCCCAGTCCGATAAATCCGATAGTCGCCATTTATGTATTCTCCTGAAATGTGAGTTCTTCCGTGCCAAGTGATGTTAGCATTGAATTGATTTTATCTTGAGTCAATTCTTCTAACGTCGAAGGGTTCCAATTTGGCTTCCGGTCTTTATCAATAATCTGGGCTCGAATGCCTTCGAGAAAATCGCCATGCTCCATGGAGCGATGGGTGAAACGGTATTCGAGTTTCAGGATGTCTTCGATTGTTTGTGCTTCTCGTGCTTCGCGTACAATTTCGACCGCGCATGCAACGGATAGCGGGCAATTGCGGCGCATGAGTTTTGCTGCATTAAATTCCCAATCATCACCATCAGCTTCCAGTGAATTGATGATCTCAACTGCGCTGGATTTTGAAAAATGCGTGTCGATGGTTTTTTGATTGAGTGCGAGGTCGCCTGGAATGCATTCTCTGGCGAATTCTTCTATGCAGGCGGTGTCGCCAGTTTGTTGCAATTGCTCGATGAATTGGCCTATTTCGTCTTCAGGCACAAAACGATCTGCGATGCCTGCATAGATGCAATCTGAAGCGTTTAACCTTGCACCAGTCGCGCCCAAATATTCGCCAATTGACCCTTGGGCGCGTGACAGAAAATAATTGCCGCCCACGTCAGGCACCAGTCCGATGCCACATTCTGGCATGGCGAACATGGTATTTTCTGTGACGATACGGTGTGAGCCATGCGCTGATATACCGACGCCGCCACCCATGACGATGCCGTCCATGATGGCGACA
>CALFBU010000341.1 GCA_937951455.1 uncultured Rhizobiaceae group bacterium | reverse complement strand
TCTGTAAAATTCATCTGATAAAGCGGGAAAGTCATGAGTCTTTCAAATTATAGCAGTCTGCTACTTACAGGCGGTACGGGTTCATTCGGCAAAGCTTTTGTTAAGAAGGTTCTCGCCGATTACCCGAATATCAAAAGACTTGTGATATTCTCGCGTGATGAATTAAAACAATATGAAATGTCTCAACAATTCAGCCAGACCGATTACCCTGGCATACGCTACTTTTTGGGTGATGTAAGAGATCAGGAAAGACTTCACAGAGCGCTGGAAGGTATTGATGTGGTCGTACACGCGGCGGCACTTAAACAAGTGCCCGCAGCTGAATACAACCCCTTTGAATGCATCAAGACAAACATTATGGGTGCGCAAAATCTTGTTGAAGCCTGCCTTGAAAGCGACGTGAAACGCGTTGTAGCGCTTTCAACAGATAAAGCTGCTGCACCAATCAATTTGTATGGTGCTACAAAACTGGCTTCTGACAAACTGATTGCTGCGGCCAACAACATCGTTGGCAAGCGCGATCTTCGTTTTTCAATTGTACGATATGGCAATGTCATGGGCAGCCGGGGATCGGTCATACCATTCTTTCTTGAGCAGCGAAAAACAGGCGTACTTCCAATCACAGACGAAGCGATGACGCGGTTTAACATCACATTGGATGAAAGTGTTGATCTGGTAATCAAGGCCTTTGAAAATACAAATGGTGGCGAAATATTCGTTCCTAAAATTCCTAGCTACCAAATTGGCGATCTGGCACATGCCATTGGGCCTGAATGTAAAAAACCTATTGTCGGCATTCGCCCTGGTGAAAAGCTTCATGAAGAAATGATCACAAGTAGCGACAGTTTCTACACGGTAGATTTTGGCGACCATTACGCGATTCTGAACGTAAGCAGTTCAATAAGCGTCGCAGAGTATTGTGAAATATCTGGTGCAAAAACAGTAGAGCCCGGCATGTATTACGACAGTTTGAACAACGACGATTTTCTTGATGTTGAACAGCTCAGAAAACTTATCGTCGAAAATGTCGACCCCAACTTTACAGTCTAAGCTAAAACATTCCTGATTGTATCCACGACCCGGCTAATATCATTATCGCTCAGGCCTGGATAGAACGGCAGTGAAATCACTTTATCGTAGTAATGCTCAGCACCCTCAAAATTTTGCTTGCCATATGTGCTGACGTAATAAGGCAACATATGAGTAGGGATATAATGCACTTGCGTTCCAATGCCCTGCGCTTTTAATTGATTGCAAAATGCAGCTCTCGATAATCCGTGCGCTTTATAGTCGATGAGCACTGGATAAAGATGGCGAACCGCATCACTACCCCCTGCAGTTGGAATACATGTGACAGGTAAGTTGCTCTTGGCAAACAAATCATCATAAAGCGCTTTCATAGCGCGACGACGGCTTGCGATTTCATGCATTCTATTAAGCTGGCTCAAGCCCAATGCACAAGCTATATCGGTTAAACGATAGTTAAACCCGAGCGATTGCATTTCATAATACCATGGGTTGGGATCGCCGTTTTCGTCAAATGCAAGCTGTTTGTCTACGAAGACATCCGCATCGCGTGTAATACCGTGACTCCGCAAATCAGATACGATACGCGCGAGATTTTCATCCTTGCAAGTCAACATGCCCCCCTCACCACTCGTGATTGTTTTAACAGGGTGAAATGAATAGCTCGAAAATGCAGAATACTGGCAAGTCCCTACATTTTGGACTTTACCTTCATGGTCGGTGTATGTGGTTCCCAACGCATGGCAAGAATCTTCAATAAGTTTTATTCCCCGCGCCTCAGCCGCCTTTGCAATACCGACAATGTCAGCAGCCTCGCCATTGATGTGCACAATCACCGCAACTTTTGCCGGGCGCCCTGCTTTTTCAGCGCGTTCAGCAGCTTCGATAAAAGTTTGTGGAGTCACCAAGCCTGAAATCGGATCACAATCCATAAATTGAATTTTTGCCCCTGCATAGGAAGCACAATTGGTTGATGCAGCAAAAGACATGGTTGGCGTTAAAACAGTATCGCCTGATTGTACGCCAAGCGCCAAACACGCAACATGAAGCGCTGCTGTTGCATTGGAAAAAGAAATGGCATGTGAAGCACCAAGATATCTTGCAAAAGCGTCCTCAAACTCTGCAACCTTAGGCCCTGTCGTTAAAAACGGGCTATCCAAAGCCTCAAGCACCGCTTGCTTGTCTTCATCCGTTATCGTCTGCTTGCCATAGGGTAAAAAAGGTTGTGTCATGCCCGTTATATTCCGGTTAAGAATCTCTAGGAATCAAATTACGCTTTGCCATGAATAGCGCATATACCCCTCGCTGTCAGTCGAAAGATATTCATACCCTGCTCTTTCAAAAATATTTGCTGAAGCGCGATTGTCCTTGTGAACTTCAGCATGAATTTCAAAAATTCCAAGACCTGAGAAGTACTGATTAGCGCTCTCCAAAATAGCCTGCCCCAAGCCTCGGCCTCGCCAGTCTTCCGCAAGGCAAATTCCGATTTCTCCTGAGGTAGGCGAGTTTTTATCCAGCCTTACATGCGCAACATCTACACCACATAAAGACATGCATGAGAGAATAATATCTTCATTATCAAAAGCTTTGCTAAGCCATGAAACATGCGCGTCAAACGTTGGAACTTCTTTACTGCGATAAAACCTTGAAGCATCACCAGCATACCTTGCTTCATAGACAAATCTTGCATCATCAGCTTTTGCTTCTCTAAAACTCAAACTGCGAAGAAGAATTCGGTTGATCACTCTACTAACACCAGCCCCATCACAAAGGCTTGCGGAATTTTTACTCATCAATGAAAGAAGTGCTGGATCAGTTAGCAATTTTTCTACAGCGTCAGCGATGTCATCTTGTTCGGTTGCAACAGAAATACCGGCTTCTTTCTCATTGAGTATCTTGGCGATTTCAATTTGATTGTCAGCAATCGTCAAGACAACTGTCGGCAATCCAAGACAACATCGTTCCCAACTTGTCCCGCCTCCTGCTCCAATAACAAAGTCAGCTTTGTTCATTTCTGCAGCAATGTTGTTTGAAAAGCTAATTAGCTCTATATTTTTGCCAATCGCTTTATAATCGCTTAAATGCAAATCAGGCACGTCACCTGTAATGACGGTTGCTGTGAATTCATGTTGCTTGGAAAGTTCGCGTAAGGCCTTGCCAATAACCCGAAGAGGTTTTCCTTGATTACCCCCACCCAGCGTTACTAACATATGACGCTTTTTGTTCTCAATTTTACCTGGTTCTCCGCGCAAACGTCTAAAATCATCGCGCAGCAAAGCAAACTCTGTTCCCAAACATAACTGAGTATTTTCAGGAACGACTGGAAGATATTCATCAGCAGTTCGACCATAGGTCTGGTCAAGCAACAAATCACAATCATGATGTCTAACGAGATCATCAATGGCCATGACTTTTATATTAGGAAACTTGCTACGGAATTCTTTTTCCCAGCGTTGATCAATCTCATAGTGATCAATGATAAGCCAATCTACAGGGTCTTTTGAGATAATGTTGATGGTATCTTTGACATCTTCTTCAAACGGAACGCCGAGCCAATCTTCGCTCAATTCAAGCCCTTCGATACTCATCAGCTCTAATGGAAAATCATCGCCAATAAACCGTCTCGCGCCATTGCCTGCAAAATCACGACATACGAAAGAACATGCAAATCCACATTTTTTTAAACCGTTTGCCAATGTCAAACAGCGCATTAAATGCCCCATGCCAATAATTGGCGAACTGTCTACCCGAAATGTAAATCGCATAAACCCAAAGCCCTGCTAACAAACTTCACCCCTTGGCATTTGTTGCACACTCTGCCAATAAGAGAAAGTACATTCGTCGCGAAACAAAAGAACAACTAGAGCTTGAACCATGGCTTCAAAACCAATCTGCATAATACCAGCGCGTGGTGGCAGCAAGCGCATTCCCCGCAAAAACATTATCGCGTTTAATGGAAAACCACTCATTGCATGGTCGATTGAAACTGCCTTGAAAAGTGAGGTTTTTTCAAAGGTGATTGTTTCAACGGACGATGAGGAAATTGCAAACATCGCCAAAGAATATGGCGCAGAAATCCCATTTCTGCGTGAAGCTGATCTTGCCAATGATTTTGCGACAACCGCAGAGGTGATCGAGGGCACACTAAAGAAGTTGGAGCAAACAGAATATGCCTGCTGCCTGTATCCAACCGCTCCTTTGATCAGCACAGATGATTTTCAACAGGCATATGCAAAACTGATCGAGACAAATGCAGACTGCATTATCACGGTTACTGATTATGACTTCCATCCGCTGAGAGCCTTTGAAATTGAAACAGAAGGCAAGCTTGGTTTCAAATGGCCAGAAAATGCGCTTACCCGATCACAAGACTTGCCCAACTTGCTTCATGATGCGGGTGCGTTTTATTTTTTCAAAACCTCAGCATTTAAGCAACAAAACAAACTCGTCATGAAAAATACAATCGGCCATTCAATAGAGCGCAATAGAGCCGTAGACATCGACACACCAGAAGATTTGGAATTTGCCAAATTGCTTCACAAGCATATGCATAATAGCGGAAATGCATCTTGATGAATATGAAGAAAGAGTTTTCCGAAAAATTCAATGAATTCATAACAATACAAAACGAGAATAATCTCTTAGATTTACAAATTGATGACGTTTTTATTTGGCGTTTAATCCGCGCACAATTGTTCACCAAAATTCTGGAAAAAGAGCAGGTCGTTTTCAAACCTGAAAACAAATCCATGCCAATTGTGCAGCATGTTAAATCGAGTTTTATGAGCGCTCTGAAATTTGTTATTACACCTGAGAAGTGGAAACAAATTCCACACCTTGTTCAGAAGTTGAAAACTACTCTGGTTGATGTGGTCAATATAATTCCTTCAATAATTTTAACGGCAAGACTATTGCTGCAAGGAAGCAAGAAACCCATACTTGTCAGTGCGTTCATAAGAGATATTGGTGCAGGACATAAAATTACGCGACCGATCGAAGAAAAATACAAGGACCAATGTCTGCTTTTGGCCAAACCCAACGCAGGTCTTTTTGCAATAAATCGTCTTGATACCCGCGCCTTAAACATGATCTCGCGAAGGTTTTTCAAAAGCCAAATACAAGATAACATCAGCAGTGCAACTGATAAAATTTGCCAAGCTTACAATCTAGACCGTCAAACAGTAGCGAGGCTCATCACCAAACAGTTAAAGTCATTTAAAGCGCATGAGGCCATTTTTTTATATCTCTTCAAGAAAAGCAAATTTAAAAAAATTTACCTGTGTTGGAATAGATACTACATGCCTCTTTTATCTGCTGCAAAAAAGGCCGGAATTGAAACACTCGAATTTCAGCACGGCACGATAACGCCTTATCATATAATGTATTCATGGGAGGGCTATGAACACGTAGCATATTCTCCTGACAAGTTGCTTTGCTTCGGCCCGTCATGGCCGCAAGCATCCAACCTTGCTAAGAGCGTTTCATCCGTCATAATAGGCGCGCCTCATTTACAAGCCGCGCAGTTGAAGCACAAAGACGTAGAGCGTGAAGCCAATAAAGTTGTTATTTTTTCCCAAAGCCTTATTGGAATAGAACTGCTAAAATTCAGTATAGAAGTTGCGCGTCTCAGGCCTGATTTGCAATTTGTTTTTAAACCTCATCCTGCTGAACATTATATCGATATAACCCAATATATCGATAATAAAATACCAGACAATTTCACCATCACAACTTCAAATGACGATAGTTATAAACTCATGGCAAGCGCCACATATCAAATTGGCGTATCAAGTACTACGCTAAACGAAGGCATGGTATTTGGAAATCGCATTATCGTAGTCCCCTTGTCCAGCT
>CALFBU010000340.1 GCA_937951455.1 uncultured Rhizobiaceae group bacterium | reverse complement strand
CCTATTACCCTTATGTTGCGTTATGTTGAGTGGGGTAAAACTGTTTCGCGGTGGTTGCTCAAAAACCGCCGTTATTTTGGCTTGGCAGCATTTGGATATGCGCTTGTGCATACGGTTCTGTATATTCGCCAGACGTTTGATTTTGAACTCATCTGGCTAGAAGCGTTGGACTGGCCGCTTGGCACTGGTTGGATTTCGTTTCTAATTCTGCTTCTCCTTGCGATGACGTCTAATCACTTTTCCATCCATAAAATGGGCAAGGTATGGAAGTGGACACAAAGACTTTCGTATATTGCAGCGATAGCAGGATTTGCACATTGGCTCTTGCTTGATTTCTTTATCGATAACGCGATGGTCTGGATTGTGCCTTTGATCATCGCAAAGCTGGTACATTTGGGTTTTCGTCTGTATAGCAGGGGAAAGACACGCTTATCACTGAGCACTTAAGGCGCATACCCTATGAATTATCGACATATCTACCACGCTGGCAATTTTGCGGACGTGGTAAAGCATATTATTTTAAGCCGCGTTATTTTATACATGCAGCAAAAGGAGAAAGCCTTTCGCGTGCTGGATACGCATGCCGGCATCGGTCTTTATGATTTATCGTCTGAAGAAGCGCAAAAAACTGGCGAATGGAAAACTGGCATCGATCTTTTACTCAAGGCACAAGACAAAGCCCCCAAAGACGTAAAGTCACTAATCGAACCTTATGTGCAGGCAGTGATGTCGTTTAATCCCGAAGGAGAGATCAAACAATATCCAGGGTCACCGCTTTTATCCCGCCGCTTGATGCGCAAACAAGACCGTTTGACCGCACTTGAATTACACCCGGAAGACTACGAAACGCTTCAATCGCATTTTGATGGTGACTACCAAGCGCGCGTTACACACCTGGATGGTTGGCTTGGGCTAAAGTCTCACTTGCCACCCAAAGAGCGCAGGGGTGCAACATTAGTTGACCCGCCCTTTGAAGTATTCCATGAGTTCTTCAACTTGATTAAAGGCTTGAAAGAAGCCAACGCACGATTTGCAACGGGCACACACATGATGTGGTATCCGATTAAAAATCGCAAAGCTTGTGATGAGTTCAGAACAGAACTTTATAAAACCAAGATACCAGCCATTTTGGATATAAGCCTTGAGATCAGAAAACCTAAAGGCCTGAAAGAAACGTTCGATGGGACTGGCCTGGCAATTGTAAATCCGCCTTACGCGCTTGAAAAAGAATTGAGAGTTGTCATGCCATGGTTGAAGAATGTTTTGGAAGACCACAAAGGCTCGGGGCAATATACAATTAACTGGATTAACAAAGCGCCTTAAAATAATTTTGCTAGGCTTGCCCCGAAATTCCAAATCACTTAAACATTTCTCCATTATTTAACATCAACCACCCGCGTTCGTTTGCGGGACTGGATAAAAAGGATACCGCCCAAGATGGCTCAAATTTCTCTTACATTTCCTGACGGCTCAAAACGTGAATTCGAAGCGGGTGTTACCGGCCTTGAAGTTGCTGAATCCATTGCAAAGTCACTAGCAAAAAAATCGGTCGCTTATGCATTGGACGGTGAATTGCGTGATTTAACGGATCCGATTGACACAGATGGGGCTTTGGAACTTGTCGCGCGTTCCGATGAGCGTGCGCTGGAACTTATTCGCCATGACTGCGCACATGTACTGGCAGAAGCGGTGCAGGAAATCTGGCCAGGTACGCAGGTCACGATAGGTCCTGTGATTGAAAATGGTTTCTATTACGATTTCGCCAAGGATGAGCCGTTTACACCAGATGATCTGCCAGTCATTGAAAAGAAAATGCGCCAGATTATCGAGCGCAATGACAAGTTCACCAAGGAAGAATGGTCGCGCGAAGAAGCGAAGAAATATTTTGCCGATAAAGGCGAGGACTACAAAGTTGAATTGATCGACGCGATCCCTGAAGATCAAACCCTAAAAATCTATAAGCAAGGTGATTGGCTTGATTTATGCCGCGGGCCGCACATGCGCTCAACCAAGGATATTGGCACAGCGTTCAAACTCATGAGCGTTGCGGGTGCTTATTGGCGCGGTGATTCAAATAACGCCATGCTGACACGCATTTACGGAACAGCTTGGGCTGATGAAAAACAGCTCAAGCAATATATGTTCATGCGCGAAGAAGCTGAAAAGCGCGATCACCGTAAACTTGGCCGCGAAATGGATTTATTCCACTTTCAGGAAGAAGGTCCAGGCGTTGTGTTCTGGCATGGCAAGGGCTGGAAGGTTTTTCAAAGTCTCGTGAACTACATGCGCCGCCGTCTTGAAGGCACTTATGAAGAAGTGAATGCACCGCAGGTTCTGGATAAGTCTTTATGGGAAACTTCCGGTCACTGGGGCTGGTACAATGAGAATATGTTTGGCGTGAAGTCTGCCCATGCCATGGTCAATGAAGATGACGAAGAAGCAGATCACCGCGTCTTTGCCATCAAGCCCATGAACTGCCCCGGGCACGTTCAAATCTTCAAGCACGGCCTTCGTTCATACCGCGAAATGCCGGTTCGTCTGGCAGAGTTTG
>CALFBU010000339.1 GCA_937951455.1 uncultured Rhizobiaceae group bacterium | reverse complement strand
CCGCCCAGCACTTTCTGCCATGAGAAGGTCACAACATCGAGTTTGGCAAAATCGAGATCCTGCGCAAAAGCGGCCGACGTTGCATCACACAGTGTAAGCCCAGCACGGTCAGAAGGAATAAAATCAGCGTTCGGAACGCGTACGCCGGAGGTTGTTCCGTTCCATGTGAAACAGACATCATTATCGAAATTGATTTCGTTCAAATCGGGTAGGTGGCCATAATCTGCACGCAGCAGGCGCGTATTCTCAAGCTTAAGCTGTTTTACTGCATCGGTAATCCAGCCTTCGCCAAAACTTTCCCATGCAAGCATGTCTACGCCACGTTCGCCAAGCAGGCTCCACATCGCCATCTCATAAGCGCCTGTGTCAGAAGCGGGCACAATGCCGATGACGTAATCATCAGGTACTTGCAAAACTTCGCGGGTTAAATCGATAGCCAGTTTAAGTTTGGCTTTGCCTTCCTTGGCGCGGTGGGATCTGCCGAGTGAAGCATTTTCAAGTTTTTGGAGAGACCATCCTGGACGCTTTGTGCACGGTCCGGAAGAAAAACGCGGATTTTCCGGTCGCGTAACCGGTTTTTGAATATCAGTCATGTAAACTAACCTTACAGATAGTGAGCCCCTCGGTGGGGAGGGGTGGCCCACCGCGACACCTATAGAAATTAAATCACGCGGTCAAGGCTCACGACAAACAATGTTCAAATTACGATATTCATGGTTTACAAGATTGGCTTTTGCGTTATTCAGGAACGCGTAAAATAAAAGGATTTTTGATGACCCAAACGCTCACTATAAATTCCAGTCTGGAAAATTCCTGTCTGACAGAAGCCCTAGTTTTAGGGGTTTCAGAAGCGCTTCAAGTTTCAGATACGCGATGGCTTTATCCATCTGTAGCCTGTGATTTTAATCTTCAAAATTCGACAGATACAGCTGAAGCAATTACTCTTGTCAGAAGCATCATTGATGACTTACCGATTGATGTTGTTATTCAAAATTCAGAAAATCGTAAGAAAAAACTTTTTCTGGCGGATATGGATTCAACAATCATCGGCCAAGAATGCATCGATGAACTGGCTGCTGAACTGGGTATCAAGGACAAGGTTGCAGCAATAACCGAAGCGGCCATGAACGGTGAAATTGACTTTGAAGGTGCGCTTAAAGACCGTGTTGCCTTGCTTGCTGGCCTTGAAGAGGCTGTGGTTGCAAAGGTTCTTAGCAACCGTATTACCATCAATCAGGGCGCGCATGAGGCTTTGGCAGTCATGCGAGCGCATGGAATGCATACGGCTTTGGTTTCTGGCGGTTTTACGATTTTTGCCAAGGAGATTGCAGGCCAAGTAGGGTTTCACGAGTTTCATGCCAATGAATTGCTCATTCAAAATGGCAAATTTTCAGGCAAGGTTGAGGAACCAATTTTAGGCCAGCAGGCGAAGCTTGATCAGCTCAATAGACTGGCAAATGAAAAACAAATTACCTTAAGTGAAACGATCGCCATCGGTGATGGCGCTAATGATTTGCCGATGTTGATGAATGCAGGGACAGGCATTGCGTTTCATGCAAAGCCCTCTGTTGCTGAACAGGCAAAAGTGATTATCAATCATGGTGATTTATCAGCCATACTCTTCGTGCAGGGTTACACAAAAGCCGATATTGATGCGGCGATGGTTTGAGTTATTGTTTGAAAAACTCAAACATCCATTGAGCGCTTTGCTCAAAATCATACTCGGGTTTCCAACCCCAATCTGCGCGGGCATTGTGGTCGACCGTTTCGCCCGGCCATCCACCTAGAAGCGCTTGCACATAATCTTGCGGTTCAAATGAATATTTAAATTCCGGATATTCCTTGCTGATTTGATCTGCAACAATTTGAGCAGATAAATAATAGGCGTGGACGTTATAAGCCGGCTGCTTAACTTGCTCTTTCTCAGCAAACGTAAAACTCATGATCGAGTTAATTACATCCAATAAGAAAAGTGTTGAAACATCTGTCTCTGGCGTAACCGGAAAAGTGAAAGACTGGCCATTTACGGCCGCTTTAAAAGCATGAGATGGGAAAGCGGTAACCGCGCTTGGCGGTGCATATGGTGAGATTACCAAAGGAAAGCGCAGACACCTGAAGTCAAGTCCGTGACTTGCCTTAAAATAATTACCAAGGCGCTCAACGGCAATCTTGGTCACCCCGTAAATATTTTCAGGCCATTGTGGCTGATCTTCTGGCATCGGACTTGGAATGTTTTCACCATATGAAGCAAGCGTACTTGCAAAAAAGAACATGCCCACATCATGCGCCTTGCTTAATTTAAGTAGATTGAAAGAAGCGGTCGCGTTGATTTCCCAGGCAGCATCCATATCAGCTTCAGAGCTGCCAGATAAAAGCGATGCGAGATGATAAACGGCATCAGGTTTTTGTGTTTCAAAAATATCCGTCAACAATTCTACATCACGCACATCGCCGGTCACAATGGTTTCAAGTGCATCATGTTTTGCAGGTTCGCTACCAGGTATATCAAAACGAATGACTTCTATGTTTTTCGCGATCAATCGTTCTGATAGCAATCTTCCAATATTGCCGTTGCCACCCGTAATCAGTGCTTTTTTCATATGCCTGTTTCCTATTCTGGATACAGCATAGCAGAATCAAAATATTGAAAAAACCAATTAATTGGTGCGTGCTGCAACCCACTTGCGCCATTTGGCTGGCGTGCCAGCAAAGACGTTAATATCGGCCTCACCCTTGATGCCAGGAATTTTTCCTGTGCCTGTATATTGCCAGAATGACCAGCGTTGACCTGGGTAAACATCTTTGGGATGTGCCGCCACAGAACGAAGCCAAAACTCTACGTCACGCATCGAGCCAAGGTTATTATCCTTGTAAAAATCAACGGTTGTATAAACCAACGGCTTCTTGCCGTAATGACGCTTCATCATGGCAAGATAGGTGCGCATTTCTGCGCGAATTTTTGCAGGCGTTGGCTTGTATTTGCAAGAAGACTGGTGGTTCCATTCCATATCAAGAACAGGCGGTAAGGACTTTGGATCTTTGGGTACATTGCGCATGAACCAGCGCGCCTGTTCGGCAGCAGTACGGCAGAAGTAATAGAAGTGATATGCACCACGAGGAACACCAGCTCGCCCCGCATCATCCCAATATTGTCTGAAATTACGGTCAACGTGATCACCACCTTCTGTTGCCTTGATAAAGGCAAAGGCCACCCCACCACGCTTGGCTGTACGCCAATCGATATCTCCTTGCCATTTGGAGACATCTATTCCATGAACTGGGTATTGTTCAGGGCGATAGCTGTCCCATTCAACCGGGTCATGATCGCCAAACTGTGGATTGGTAACCGCCAGGCTGACATCAAGCACAGTTGCAGGCCCGCCAGTGCAGGCAGTCACGAAAAGAGCGAAGGCTAAAACAACTAATTTACGCAAGACATTTTTCCCGTATGAGGCGGTGCAGAACAAATGAATACAATCTTACTAAAGTCTTTATAAAAGTTTAACGATCTACAAACCAGCAAAATCTTTTGGCTGAATTTTTTGTGATGCGGTGCGTTTCTTGTGTTTTTGTTTTCGACCAGAGGCACGTTCACGCCAAACCTTGAAACTCTTTGGCTTCAGGTTGGAGCGCATGATCTTGATAACTTCCTTTTCAGGTACACCAAATTGCATTTCGATGGTTTCAAAAGGCGTGTCATCGCACCATGCCAGTTCAATAATATGATTGGTTTGCGCGTCCAGTTCTTTTGGGTGGTTGTTCATTTTGTTTTCCGACTTAGGTAAGGGCTAGTATTTAGATATGTGTCTTTTTATAAAAATCCAGCTTGGGAAAAATTCATGAAAAAAATTGCCGTCATTGGTGCAGGGTTGTCAGGGCTTACGTTTGCATCAAGTTTGAACGCAAAAGCCGAGGTTACGGTTTTTGAAAAATCTCGCGGCATTGGTGGGCGCATGGCAACAAGATATGCCGAGCATTATGAATTTGATCATGGCGCGCAGTATTTCACAGCCAAGGGAGAAGCGTTTCAGAACTTTCTAGAACCTTATCTTGAGCGCGGCATCGTTGAAAACTGGAAGCCCAATCTCATAACGCTTTCAAAGGAAGGTGCTAAAGAGAGAGTATCAAACCATCCATCCTATGTTGCCAGTCCCAGAATGAACGCGCTGGCAAAGGAAATGGCGGCAGACCTTAATCTTGTCGGCAACACGCACATTGACAAGGTCACTGGCGTGGCAGGTGCATGGCAATTGTTTGACAAGGAAGGTTCAAGCCACGGAACGTTTGATGAGGTTGTCTTTGCCATTCCATCGCATCAGGCAGCGGTGCTGATGCCTGAAAGTTTCGAATATCTGGAACAGATTAAACACGTAAAAATGGATGCCTGCTTTTCTTTGATGTTGGGCTTTGAGAAGCCGTTAAACGTGGATTTCGATGGTGCATTTGTTGAAGGTTCACCCATCGGTTGGATATCGGTGAACTCTTCAAAACCGGAAAGACCACAAGGGTTTTCCATGATGGTTCAAAGTCAAAATCAATGGGCTGAAACGCACGTTGATGAAGATAAGGACAAGGTTCAAGCCATGTTGTTGGAAGAAGTCTCAGGTCTTTTGAATCAGGATTTATCAAAGGCAGACCATCAGGTTTTACACCGCTGGCTTTATGCAAGCACGAGCGTACCCGCAGAGCAAAATTTCTTTCATGATGAAAAAAACCAACTGGCCTGCATCGGGGATTGGTGCATCAAGGGACGTGTTGAGGCAGCCTTTGAAAGCGGTCATCGACTGGCCGAAAAAATGCGTTCCCTGCTTTAGGAAATAGTCAGCTGATCCAGCAGTTTAGGAATTTGCTTTTTAACCTTGAAAAACCCGCGCGTCGCGTGTGGCCATACCTTAGCGTCATAGTCTCGCATCACTTGAACAAGCTTGATATTATGTTCGCCTAATTTGTATTGTATCTGCGCAAGCCTGTCCGCAACAGGTCCAACTGGGGCGTAAGCCGTGACAATGGTATCAACATCATTTTCCTTTGCAACCTTAACAAGAAACGCCAGTTGATCGTCTTCTTTATCGCAGAATGTCATCTCGCAACCAAAGTGTCCTTTGGCTCTCTCCAACGCATCCACCATGGCAGAATGGGTGAACCGTATAACCTTTTTACTCACCTCCAATGGCGAACGTGCTTCGGTAGATAGCATCCCGATGATCGCTTTTGGCTCATCCCTCAAGGCAAGCGTTTCCGGTAGCAGGTCTTCCTCAGAAAGCAATAGAATATAACGCTCGCCTTCGATGCTTTCCTGAATGGGCAAGGGCACACTATCCGCCTCACGCATTTCAGAAAGCGGCATGGGATCACTTGCCAGACTCATATGTCCTGAGAATCTGCCATTGGTAAACTTGGAGATGTTTGATGCTCTGGCAGCGTAGTTCTTGCCTTTTGTGTGAAGGCCACCGACCCAGCGCCACGAACAGGTATTGGAAGCAGG
>CALFBU010000338.1 GCA_937951455.1 uncultured Rhizobiaceae group bacterium | reverse complement strand
AAAACGAGATTTCGCCAAAAGAAGCACGTGAGATTTTGCGTGAGGCTCCTGGCTGTCTCGTAGTCGATAATCCGGAAGAAGAAACTTATATTACGCCGCTAGAATGTGCAGGGGAAGACGCAACTTATATTTCTCGTATTCGCGAAGATATTACGGTTGAGAACGGTCTCAACATGTGGGTTGTATCAGATAACCTTCGCAAGGGTGCCGCTCTGAACACAGTGCAGATTGCAGAACTGCTTGTTAATCGTGGACTGCTTAAAGCGAAAGCTGCTGCTTAAGTTTACTTAAGACTTCTGGGATTTCAGTAAGGCTCTTAACTCATAAAGAGCCTGCTGAGCTTCTCTTGGTGACATGTCATCCGGTGAAATTTTTTCAAGCGCTTCAACGATTTTACTATCAGACTTTCCAATCACTGGTTCTGTCGCTGTAACCGAGAAAAGTGGTAAATCATCAATCAATGTTTTGGCATTATTGGTGCGCTCGGAACTTTCCAGTTGATCCAGTACGTCTCTGGCGCGGGCAATGACTGCGGGCGGTAATCCTGCCAGCTTAGCGACCTGAATGCCGTAAGAGCGGTCAGCCGTTCCCGCAACCACTTCATGCAAGAATACAACGTCTCCTTCCCACTCTTTTACTTTCATGGTGACGTTTGAAAGTCGCTCCAAGGGTTCGGCAAGGGACGTTAGTTCGTGATAATGCGTTGCAAACAAGGTTCGGCACAAATTGGCTTCATGCAGGTTCTCAATCGCAGCCCATGCGATGGACAGCCCGTCAAAGGTTGCTGTACCCCGTCCAATTTCATCCAGGATGACAAAGGATTTAACCTCGGCCTGATTTAGAATGGCGGCGGTTTCGACCATTTCGACCATAAAGGTTGAGCGCCCTCGTGCAAGATCATCAGCAGCACCGACACGGCTGAAAAGTCGATCAACAATACCAATGTGCGCTTCACGCGCTGGCACAAAACTACCCATCTGCGCGAGAATGATGATAAGTGCGTTCTGTCGTAAAAAGGTGGACTTACCACCCATGTTGGGGCCTGTGAGCAACCAAAGCTTTCCCGCTTTATCGCCGCCAATATTGCAATCGTTTGCAACAAACGGATTTTGAGCATCGCGTTTTAAAACCTGCTCCACGACGGGATGCCTTCCACCTTTGATATCAAAGGCAAGGCTGTCATCCACTTTTGGGCGACAATATTCATATGTTTCGGCCAAATGTGCCAGGCTTTGCGCGACATCAAGAATTGCCACCGCATCCGCTGTGTTTGATATTTGAACAGCATTTTGCAAAACCTGCGCGACCAGTTTTGAAAAAATCTCGAGCTCAATCTGCAAGGCCTTGCCTGCTGCATTGGCAATTTTGGTTTCAATTTCGGCAAGCTCGGTTGTGGTAAAGCGCATGGCATTGGCAAGCGTTTGGCGATGAATAAAGGTTGCCTTGCCTTCCTCGCTCATTAGAGGGTCGGCATTATTGGCTGTGACTTCGATGAAATACCCGAGCATATTGTTATGCTTGATCTTGAGGGATTTAACCCCCGTTGCTTCGGCATATTGCAGTTGCATCCCCGCGATGACGCGGCGACTTTCATCTCTCAGACTTTTAAGTTCGTCAAGTTCTTCGTGATAACCGTTTTGGATGAAGCCACCATCGCGCGCCAGCAATGGAAGTTCCTCTGATAGTGCATTTGCAAGAAGGTTTTGTAAATCGTCTGGCAAGGTATTGATGGCTTTTACGACAGCTGGAAATTCTGAAGGTAACTCATCTACATTTGATAATTCTGCAACAATAGCCTTTGCTCCGCGCATGCCTGCTAGAAGGCCTGCAAGGTCGCGTGGCCCACCCCGATTGAGCGCCAGCCTTGAAAGTGCTCGCGCCATATCCGGTATTTGTTTGATTGAAAGTGTTAAGCTCCGCGCAAGTTCCGGTTTCTCTAGCAGATAAGAAATCGAATTCTGCCTTTGTGCGATGGCTTGAGTGTCCGTGAGAGGACTCATCATGCGTTCAGCCAAAAGCCGTCCACCCGGTCCGCTTACTGTTTGGTTGATGGCATGAAAAAGACTGCCCTGTTTTTCGCCTGAAAGCGTGCGCATCAGTTCAAGATTTGCTCGCGTTGCTGCATCGATAAACATGGTATGCGTTGCGTCTTCACGCGATGGCGGCATTAAAGCAGGGCGCTCATCAATTTGAGTTTTTTCCACATAGGCAAGGACTGCACCTGCAGCTGAGAGTTCTGCCTTGGTAAAGCTGCCAAAGCCGTCGAGTGATTTAACATCAAACGTAGCTTTAAGTCGTTCAACCGCCATTTGACTGTCAAAGAAAGTCGGGCTTTCAAGCGTGATTGCTTTTTCATCCAACAGGATCATCTGTTTGATGCTCGGGTCGCTATAAATACTCTCTGGCATCACCAATTCGCGTGGTTCTATTCGAGCAAGGGCTGCGCCCAATTCTTGTGGACTTACCTGCGTTACGCGAAAATTTCCTGTTGAAATATCAATCCAGGCGATGGCCATCTCAAAACTGTCTTCGCCTTTTTTGATGCGTGCCAGCGTTGCCAGATAGTTTGATGCAGACGGGTCAAGTAATTTTTCTTCCGTCACCGTGCCGGGGGTCACCAGTCGCACCACATCACGCCTGACAACTGCTTTTGATCCGCGCTTCTTGGCTTCTGCAGGGTCTTCCATCTGCTCGCAGACGGCTACCCGGTAACCGAGGCCGATCAGCTTTTGCAAATAGTCTTCTGCGGCATGAACCGGCACACCGCACATGGGAATATCTTGACCCTCATGTTTGCCGCGCTTGGTTAGTGTAATACCAAGTGCTCTGGCTGCTATTTCTGCGTCGTCAAAAAACAACTCGTAGAAGTCGCCCATTCGGTAAAACAACAAGCTGTCCATGTTCACAGATTTAATCTCTATGAATTGCTGCATCATGGGCGTAGGCGCTGTTGCCTGCGGCTTATCGTTTGAGGTTTGAGACACTTGCTACCTGATTAACGGAGTTCAGAAATGTTTCTTAGGATTCCTGAAAGTTTAGATGCATGCAAGGGATAGTGGGGACTTGAGCTTCCCATCCACAGGTGAAGCAGGGTGTATTGAGAAAGCTTAAGTGTTATTCCTGCTATGTTTGCTGGCGTCGGCCCCATAATAGCTGACATAGCGCGGGTTGATGTTTTTTACCGGTAATATCACAGCAATATCGATTGTTCCAAAATCTTCGTCTGTTACTACAGCATCTGAAAAATATGCTCCCAGACGCAGATAACCTTTTATGAGGGGCGGTAAAGCTCTGATTGCTTTTTTTGGGTCTGTGACCCATTTTTCATATTGCTTGATTACAACATTGTTTGGTGAAGTTGGACTGACCTGCCATTCAGGATTATCGCTTGTCAGGGTTGATAGAAACCCCAATGCCGAGCTGATTTCTTCGGGCGATTCTGCGTAAAAGGATGCGCAGCCTGTCATTACATCGACCTTGTTGTTTACCGCATATGACCATGTACCATGCCACATGAGTTCCATGGTTCGTTTACTTCGGTATGGTTCCAATATGCAGGATCGGCCTAATTCCATAAAGCGCTTTTTAGGATGACGGTCGGCAAGATCTTCCAAATCAAACTCCGACTGTGATCGAAATGGCAAATGCGCATCTTTCGATTGCTTGACCAGAAAACGCTGTGTGCCAATTGTTTTTGGATTTTTAATATCGCTATTATCAAACACCAACAGATGGTCGCAAATCAGGTCGTGCTGTTCTTGCTCGAGCCTTGTATCCAGCTTTGATTGCTGGCGTGCAGACAATTCATCGCAAAACACCTGGTATCTGACTTTCTGGGCTTCTTTCAGTTCTGCTTCATTTTCAGCAAGACGCGTTGAAAGTGAGCCCAACTCACCGAGGTTCATTCGTTTCTTTACGCTTTTTGTTTCATCAGGTGCAAATTCGATTGTCATGCTTTTAACATAGGAATTAATTTAGACACGGTCATGCCAAAAGCTGATGGGTTTGGTTGTTGTTGGAAATATTTTCTACTGCGTGTAAAAGTTTTTCAGGCTCCAGTGGCTTGGTCAGGAATCCTGTTGCGCCCAATTTAATGGCCTTGTCTCTTGTGTCCGCTTTTTCATCTGCCGTTAGAATGAAGACTGGCAGGGTTTTATATTGATTGTCTGTTTCGATGATGCGTATTTCCTGCAGGGCGTCCAGACCATCCATAATCGGCATTTGCAGATCCATAAAAATCAGGTCAAAAGCATCATCCCCTTTGTGTTCTTGCCAGAGAGATACCGCCTCGGCGCCATTTTCTGCTCGAGCAACTGAATGCCCCGCTTTTTCCAAAATTGCACGTGCAAGCGTGGCGTTTATTTCATTGTCTTCTGCGATTAATATTCTTCTTGGCTCGGTCGTTGCGACTAAGCTTGAGGACCAACTTTTTGAGCCTGAGATTTCTCGGCTGTCAGGTCTTGCAGGCTCTTTGCCAGAAATCAAATTGATCAAGGAATGTTTTCTGACAGGCTTAATCAAATATCCGTCAAAGCCCGAGGCCATGTAAGTATCTAATTGTGATCTGGCCTTAGCTTCAAGCAGTATGATTGCTTTTTTCTGTGCTTTTTTACAGAAGTTCAACAATGATAAGACTTCCGCGCTATTGATATCGATGGTTTGGTCAATCAGGACCGTATCAAAGCTTGCTGGAAGCGTATCCAATGAGCTGTTTGTTGCGCCATGGTCCTCGATATAGGCTTTGAGAGACCGGGTCTCAAAATAATCAGATCCCAAAATCAGAACGTCCTTGCCTTGCAAAAGGTTTGAATTTTGTGCTGCTTGGTTGACGGCCACATCAATTATAAATTCAAATGTTGAGCCTTTACCTATTTCACTCACAAGATCAATTTTCCCGCCCATTTCCTCGATAATGCGTTTGGATATGGAAAGGCCAAGGCCTGCGCCACCATGTTTGCGCGTACTTTCATTATCAGCCTGCGCGAACTCTTCGAAAATCTTGTGCTGATCATCCAGAGAAATGCCAGGGCCTGTATCGCAGGCCTTGAATTTCAATCTGGTTTTTTGAGTGTTTGATGTTTCGGTTTCCAGACTTAAATGAACACCGCCCGTTTCTGTGAACTTTAAGGCATTTCCGATGAGGTTGATCAAAACCTGACGTAAACGACCTGCGTCGACCTCGATGAGTTCCGGGACAGATGCGCTTACATAGGATGATATGGAAATATTTTTTTCATGCGCACGTGATGACAATAATTCACACACATCTTCGACCAAACGGGTTGGTTTGGTCGATGTGGTTTTCAATTCAAGCTTGCCAGCTTCGACCACAGTCATGTCCAGAATATCTTCAATAAGTGTGAGGAGTGCGGTGCCTGAATCGTGAACGGCATCAACATATGCCTGTTGTTCCGGCGTCAGTGGTGTATCTGCCAATAGGCCTGACATGCCTAAAATACCGTTTAAGGGCGTGCGCATTTCATGGCTTACGTTCGCAAGAAATCTTGATTTGGCATGGGAGGCGGCTTCAGAGTTTTGACTTGTTTTACGCAGCTCCAGTTCGATTTTCTTTTGGCGCGTAATATCCCTGATCATACTACGGACAGTTGTTTCACCTGTTGCGTCGTCCCGTAAAGACAGATCAAGCCAAGCAAACCAGCGCTCGCCTTTTTGGGTTTTGATTTTTACATCCCACATAATTTCAGAATCGTTTGATTCCGAGCGTTTAACTTCTTCCAGCAAATCTGGTTTGAAAGGCTTATTTAGAAAACTTTCATGCTCATCACCAAAAGTGGCCATGAATGCCTCATTCACATAAATTACCATACCATCAGCAGAACGGTGCATGATCATGTCGCCAAAAGCTTCAATGAGACTTCGGTGTCTTTCTTCACTCTCATGCAGTTCCCATGTTCTGTTTTGCAAGATGTCCAGTTTTGTTTCCAGCTCTGCACGTTCTTCAGTATTTACCTGTGTAAGCGCGCGCGTTTGCAAAACATGCGCGATGATTGCCATAACTAGTGACGCTGTAACGGTGCTCATTATGAGCACTTTGAACGATTCCTGCTTGAAGAAAATAGGTGCAACGGAAGCCAATAGAGCTATACAAATTGAGCACCAGAAAATTATATTCCAGATATTCCATTTGCTGGCCAAACGACTGTTGGATGCATTTGTATGCTTCTGTTTTGCTATGCTGACTATTGGAATGTCATTTAGTCCAGGTGCTTTTACAAAGGGCAAATCATCCTTATTCAGGCTGTGTGCCTGCTTTGCAGCATCAAGAAATGAATCTTCGAGTCGATTTGGTTTTACATAATCCAAATCGTGTGATTTTTTTCTAAACATACAACGACCCATTAAAATCCTTTTTTATTTCTCTCACAATTTCATTGAGAAACCGTTTCAATTTTAAAGTTGAGGCTTGTTCTTTTTGATGAATTGCTGATTATGTCTTTACAAAGTGCTTATGATATTTTGCTGAGGAGAGAATATTGCCTTCTTTAAAATCCCCCCATGCGGGTGACCCTTGCATTTTATGCTGCGCTATTACCGGGTCTGTTCCGACAAAGGCTGCAAATCCCGCAGTGCCTATTAGTATTTCCGAGCAGATCGAAAGTTGTCAGGAGGCGGTTGAAGCGGGGGCTTCGATTTTACATTGCCATGTCAGAAATGAAGATGAAACGCCAACGTCAGATCCTGAGAAATTTGCCAAGTTAAAGGAGGGTCTTGAGAAACACTGTAAGGGTGCAATCATTCAATTTTCGACAGGTGGGCGCAGTGGTGCAGGCAGCGAGCGAGGTGGGATGTTGCCTTTACGGCCTGATATGGCTTCCTTGACTGTGGGGTCGAATAATTTTCCCACTCGTGTTTATGAAAACCCACCTGATCTTGTTGAGTGGTTGGCAAGTGAAATGTGTAAATATGAAATTATGCCTGAAATCGAAGCCTTTGACTTATCGCATATTATTCAGGCCGCAAAAATGCATGCGAACGGAAAATTATACGGAAAGCTTTATGTGCAATTCGTCATGGGTGTGAAAAACGCAATGCCCGTTGATAAGCATGTCTTTGATTTTTATGTTGAAACCATGAAGCGCGTAGCACCTGACGCGCCTTGGTGTGCGGCTGGTATCGGGCCTGGTCAGTTGGTGGTGAATGAATGGGCAATCGCGGCTGGTGGTCATACAAGGGCTGGTCTTGAGGATAACGTTAGGCTTGACCGCGAAACATTAGCACCTTCGAATGCGGCGCTCATTAAACGCGCTGCTGATCTTTGCGAACAATATGAACGACCGGTAGCCAGTTTTGCACAAGCAAGAGAGATATTGGGGCTGCGTCCTGTTCATCATTAAGCAAATTTAAGGCATCAGGCAGCAATTGCCAGACGCTCACCTGCTGTTCTGTAGGCAATGGCTTCTGCCAAATGAATTCTGCCAATGGTTGCTACCCCATCAAGATCGGCGATGGTTCGTCCAACTTTCAAAATGCGATGATAGGCTCTTGCGGAAAACTTCATGCTTTCTGCGGCATCACGCAAAAGTTGCTCTCCGCCCAGGTCTGTAACGGCAATAACTTCCGCAAGGGATGCAGATGCATGGGCGTTTAACCTGCAGTCAGCATCCATTTCCTCAAAACGGTTTTGTTGGATTCGCTGCGCTTTTAAAACTCTTTTGGCTACTTCTTCGGAGGATTCGCTCACTGTTTTGCCAATCATGTCCATGGCACTAACGGCTGGAACGTCGACGCGCAGATCAATGCGGTCCAGGAGTGGTCCTGAAATTCTTGCCTGATAATCGGTGGCGCAGCGATCACCGCGTTTGCAGGTATGCCCGGGCTCTCCCGCCATGCCGCAACGACACGGGTTCATCGCTGCGATCAGTTGAATTCTGGAAGGGTAAGTGATGCGGTGATTGGCGCGGGCGATGGTTGTTTCACCTGCTTCAAGCGGTTGCCTTAAACTGTCGAGTACCTGAGGTGAAAATTCAGGAAACTCATCCAGAAACAAGACGCCATTATGCGCGAGCGAAACTTCGCCCGGACGTGCTTTAACGCCACCACCGACCATAGCAGCCATGGTTGCAGAATGATGGGGTGCCCTGAAGGGTCTTCTATTGGTCAGTTTTCCGTCTGCCAATTCTCCCGCAATTGAAGAAACCATAGAGACTTCCAACAATTCACCGGGAGTGAGGTCTGGTAAAATACCGGGCAATCTGGCAGCCAGCATGGATTTGCCAGATCCTGGAGGTCCAGCCATCAGCAGATTGTGACCACCCGCAGCAGCAATTTCCAATGCGCGTTTAGCAGTTTCCTGTCCTTTGATATCTGCCATATCCGGCAGTGTGTCGGTTAATTGACTGATGGCGGGTAAGGGGCGTGATAAAATTTGCGTGCCTCTGAAATGATTGGCAAGCGCGATCAGGCTGGGCGGTGATAAAATATCCATATCGCGGTCGGCCCAAGCTGCTTCTCCGCCACTGCTTGCAGGACAGATTAACCCTTTTCCTCGTGCATTGGCACCAATTGCAGCGGGCAGGGCGCCAACAATATTGGCAAGTGATCCATCCAGCGAAAGTTCGCCTAATACAACGTAATCATTCAAGACATCGGAAGGAATAGCACCCAGTCCCGCCATTAATCCAAGCGCTATCGGCAGATCATAGTGACTGCCTTCCTTGGGCAAGTCAGCAGGCGCAAGATTTACGGTAATACGCTTATGCGGTAACGAAAGCCCGGAGGCATGAAGGGCAGCCTGAACACGTTCGCGACTTTCCGCAACAGCCTTGTCAGGTAAACCAACGATAGAAAAATGCATCTTCCCCGGTGCAATCATTACTTGTACATCGACCGGTCTTGCTTCAATTCCTTGAAATGCGACTGTATTTACTTTGGATACCATGACTTTATTCCTTAAAGTCAAAATATAGATCAAAGTATAAATGTCAAGAACAAAATAAGAACATTATGATTGCAACCCTAATATCATTTAGAAGTGATGTGTAATTGATGAGCGTTTTGGTGTATTGATAATCAATATTTTAAATCATTGGTTGACCACGTGCAGTTTACAAATTTTATAAGAAGCAGTTTTTTGCGCTCCAAAGACATGAGTCAGTTGCCCGAGCGTGTTCAAATGTCATTGCGCCAGCGTGAGCGTGCGAATGAAGTCGTCGTTCGCATCATTCAGCTTGCCATCGTTTTGATGTTTTCAGTTCTGTATTCGCTGGCTGCCAAAACCAGTCAGGAGGCGAATTTCCATCCGGTTCCTTACGTGCTTTCTGGCTATATTGTTCTCTCGCTCATCGGCTTGATGTGGTCGATCAGAACTGAATTGCCCAGTTGGTCGGTATATTGTTCAATCCTGTTTGACTTCATTTTGCTTTATTCATTGATGATCAGTTTTCATATTCAATATGAACAACATGCTTCTTTCATTCTAAAAGCACCGACGCTTTTGTATGTTTTTATATTCATAGCGCTACGCGCTTTGCGCCTAGAGTGGAAGTATGTTGCTGCAGCGGGCATAGCAGGTGCTATCGGCTGGCTGCTTGTGGTTATTTATGTGACGACCCATGAGCCAGAAAACACGATGATTACGCGCTCATATGTGCAATATCTGACGTCAAATTCCATCCTTATTGGCGCAGAAATAGACAAGATTATTTCCATTCTTGCCGTCACGGGCATTCTGACTTTGGTGGTAAACGGCTCAAGCAATCTGCTTGTTACAGCGGTTACAGAACAAGCAGCCGCTCAGGACTTTTCGAGATTTTTTGACAAGCGAGTCGCCCAGGATATTCGTTCAAGCAAGAAAGTCCTGCAGGCCGGTGAAGGGGAGCGGCGAAGTACAGCCGTAATCAATATAGATATTCGTGGGTTCTCAGTAATGGCTGCAAATCGCGAACCCTCAGAGGTCATGCAAATCCTCTCAGCTTATCAGGGACGTGTTATACCGATCCTTCAAGCGCATGGTGCGATTATTGATAAATTTATGGGAGATGGCATTATGGCGACCATCGGCATTGATGATGATCAAATACCGTTTTCCCGTAAATCGATTGAAGCAGCAGAAGCGGTATTAACCGACAGTAAGAAGTGGCCAAAAGAGGAGCCTATTCTTGCAGCTGCAGGTGTGACCGATATCGGCATTGGCATTGCCTGCGGCACGGTAGCCTTTGGTGCGGTGGGGCAGGGAGACCGGCTTGAAATGACAGTAATCGGTTCGCCAGTTAATACGTCAGCCAAACTTGAAAAGCATAATAAGGTATTGAAGTCTGATTGCATTATCTCACGCAAAACCTGGGACAATGCGATCAAGGAGGGTTATGTTCCCAAGCTGGATTCAGAATTTATGGAAACCATCGTGGATGGCATTGAAGGCACAAAGAGCATCGTTGTGTTAAAAGCCTGATTTTATTCAAATACAATCTGCGGTCTTTCGCCAGAAACACCCTCGAGCTTTGACAAAACTTCATTCGCAATCTGTTTGTATATAAGTGCATGAGGTCCTTCAGGATTTGACGCTGTTACAGGTGTGCCGCCGTCAGAGTTTGTTCTGATATCCATGTGAAGTGGCACTTCTCCAAGGAATGGTACGCCAAGCCTCTGGGCCTCTGATCGTGCGCCGCCATGGCCGAAAATATCAGATTGTTCACCGCATTTCGGGCAAATGAAAGTGCTCATGTTTTCGATCAAGCCCAGTATCGGCACTTCAACTTTCTTGAACATGTTTAGACCTTTGCGCGCGTCAATGAGCGCAATGTCCTGAGGTGTGGAAACGATAACTGCGCCTGCAAGTGGCACTTGTTGTGACATGGTCAATTGTGCGTCCCCAGTGCCGGGGGGCATGTCGACGACGAGTAAATCAAGCTCACCCCATGCGACTTCGCGCAGCATTTGTGTCAGTGCAGAAATAACCATAGGGCCACGCCAGATCATCGGTGTTTCTTCTTCGACCAAGAACCCCATCGACATCACCTTGATGCCGTAACCTTCAAGAGGCGAGAGAATTTTACCCTCGACGGTAGGCTTTTCTTTCAATCCCAACATGCGTGGCATGGAAGGGCCGTAAATATCTGCATCAAGCAAGCCGACCTTCAAACCAGTTGAAGAAATGGCTAAAGCCAAATTTACCGACGTTGTAGATTTGCCAACACCGCCTTTGCCAGAAGCAACTGCGATGATTTTTTTAATGCCCGGAACACCTGTCTTACCACCACCTGCTTGTGGTGGGGTCGGGGCTGGTTTAGCTGCTGGCGCTGCCGAGCCAGGTCTGCGCTCAGCGGTCAGGACAGCGGTTACTTTTTCAATATTGCCCAATTCAGACACGGCTTTCTCAGCCGCTTCCCTGAGTGGTTCAAGTTCTTGAGCGCGGTCGGCAGGCACGTTGATTGAAAAGATGACCTTGCCTTCGTTAACAAGGACATTTTCAACCATCCCCAATGAGACAATATCGCTTTTTAGGTCCGGGCCCTTTACTTTGGAAAGTTGAGCCAAGACTTCTTTATTGGTTACTTCTGACATTGGGATATCCGCTTAGAGAACTCTTTTAAGTCAAATAGGTTCTCTGGCGGCATTTGCCAAGCTTATTTAACCTAGAAAAGCTTAAAACCTTTTTTGGGTGGCTCTTTATCAGGATGCGGGCCTGGATCATCAGGTCTGCGTTTGAGCGGGAAGTCGACCGTATTATCAGCATTATTTTTTTCAGGTTCGGCAGCCAGTTTGTTTGGCATGACAGGCTCTGCATCCGTGGCGGCTTGCGCACCAGTGTCTGCTTTTTCGTCATTGTCATTTTGAGGGTCGGGCTGTTTCGTTTCAGATTCTTCTGAATCGTCTTCTTCACTTTTGTTGTCGGCAACTGCTACAGCGGCGGTTGCTGCTGTTGCGGTTACCGTTACACTTTTAGCAAAATCGTCCATTTTTGAAGCGTCGGAGTTTTCTTCATTCTCTTCTTTGGCGGTCTTTTCAATTTCATCAGTTTTCGCATCGTCTGCTGTAATCACAACGGCATCTTCGACTTCTTCTGTCTCTTCTGTTTCCGCTTCTACTTCAACAACAGGATTGATGGGAACGGCTTCCGCTTTCAATTCTTCCAGTGTCATAACAGATGCTGTGTCATTGCCTAATTGTTGTACGGGTACTTTCCATTCAAACGCATCTATTTCGCCGTCAATGGGTGAAACGGGTAACCATTCATCAGAAACATAATTACCTGCGACCCAAGCAGGATCGGCTGGTGCGCGTACTGCACGTGCAAGCCAGTCACGCATCCGGCCTTTGTCGCCATGCTGACCTTCTTCAATATCTGCCATAAGCAAGTAAGCGCGTTCGGTCGGGTTCGTTGTCAGAATTGACTCCAGCGCATCACGGGCTTCCTGCCATTCAGTTGCATCGATGGCGGCAATGGCAAGTGCCAATTTGCTTTCCGGGTGTTCCGGTTTGTAAGAGGCCAGTTTTTTGGCACGCTCCAAGCGCTCCTGAACAGATGCGCCAGAGGTAATGGCAGCATATGCTTCGGCAAGCTCCGGATGGGGTTCTGTCTTCCAGGCAGCTTCGATAATTTTTGTTGCTGTTTTTGGATCGCCCAAGCGTGTTGAAACGCGTGCAAAGGTTGTTGCCGCAGGAACCAAATCCTTTGCAAGCTTGTGTGCTTCCTTTGAAAGCTTAAGGGCGTAATCTGGATTCTCGGCTTCTTTCGCCATGGCCTTGCCAGTAAGTAAAACAGCTCGCTGTCTTTTGGCTGCGATTTTATCAATCAGACCTGCGGAGCGGTTTGAATCGAGTGTGCGGATCGCTGAATCCCAATCGCCATCACTGGCAGCATAGCGCAGTTTGGCGTTGCCTGCCCACGGCAAGGATGCATCGGTTTTAGCCGCTTCTTCGGCGTAATGTCTTGCAGCTTCCGGTTCGCCTTGGCGTTCTGCCTCGAGGAACAGGCCTCGCAATGCCACCATTTTAGTTGAATCGTCTGCAAGCATGGTTTTGAAGTTTTCTCGTGCTTCATCACGCTTGCCTTCAAGAATGGCAGTTTGTGTGCCGAGAAGTGCTACCAGTGGTTCTTGACCCAACAAGCGCTTGCTTTCCTTGGTTAGTTTTCTCGCAGTGCTGGCATCACCTGAACTTGCCGCGATCAGGCCCTGTGAAAGTGCCTTGTAGCCTTTTTCGCGTTTGCGGTTGTCAAAGAATCTCGACAGCATTGATGGTGCACCGAAAAGGGTACGCAGTATGCCCCAGATAATCATGATTGCAACAATCAGCCCTACCAGCAAGGTGAAAGCGAGTGTAAGCGGGATGCCAACTTCTTCGCCTGGGCGCCCCATTTGTGCGGCCAACCATTCCCATTTCAAGAATATGGTTCCAGGATTATCTGCAACCCAGGCAAATAAAATGCCTAAACCAAGGACGACCAGAAGAAATACTAAAAAACGAAACATTCGAAGAAATCCTTGTGCGGTTTAACCCGCTTCAGCAGTTAATTTTTGATTGAGTGCATTTTGAAGGCCAAAGGCTTCAATGCGTCCATTGAGTTGGTCAAGCCATTCAGCACCTTTTTCGCGCACATCAGCAGGCAGGGTTTCCCATACCGCTTTTGCCTGAGAAAGATTATCGGCTTCAACATTGGCTTTGACGCGCGATAAAATCGCAAGCGGGGTATCGCCTTCTTGCGGGCCGCTTGTTCTAAATGAAACCATGTTTTGTGCATTTGCCCAAAAACGCTCTGTGATGCTTCCATCTTTTGAAGGAGCGTTTGGATTTTGAACGGTGTCAATCAAGGCATCGAGATTGGTTACAAGTTCCTTGCGTGAGGCAATGCCGCTTGCATTTAATGCTTCCAGACGTTGTGTTTCTGGTGTTTCACCAATCAGTGCCTTTATAGAGGAAATCGGCAGGCTAAGCGGATCATCATTTTCAAGCGCAGTTGCCAATGCGTTGACTGCTACAGATTTTGCAACCTTCTCGCTGGCTTTCACGGATGCAACGGTATCGTTCAGGGTTTCTGATTGTTCTGTCAGGCCACTTATTGTTTGTGTATTTGCTTCAGTCGCTTGTTTCAGGCTTGCGACGGCTGTTGTCACGCCTGTAACTTGTGTTTCAAGTGAGTTGATTGAGCCTGAAAGTGCGTCCAATGCAGGATTTTTGGAAACTGAACTGGAAACTGTTGCCAAATCGGCTTCCAAGGTTTCAAGTCGCTTATCCAATGCGGATATGGCGGCCGAAAGTGCAACAGGTGACGTATTGCTGCCATCTGCAGCTGATGCGGTAATTTCTGCAAGCGAATTGTTCACAGCAGCAAAACCTTCTTCCAGATTTGCGATTTTTCCAGTTAACTCATCTGACCCTGTCGAGGCACTTGTGATTTCGGAAACTGTTGTCTGAAGTGATGAAAGTTTTTGATTAATCGGTGCCAGATCAACACTTGCTGCTTCGTTTGTTTGTTTTAAGGCTTCTATTTCTGCCTTAAGTGCATCCAGTTGAGCGACGTCTATGGTTTGTGTTTGTGAGCCGCCGTAAAAATTGCCGATGATGGGTAATTCACGCGCGCCTTCCCAAAGACCAATTGCACCAAAACCGACCAGTGCAGCAACGCCACCCATAAAGGCAGAGGTTAATTTACCAAAGAAAGAACCGGATGATTTTTCTGGTTTTGTAGTTTTGGCAGTAGTTTCTTTAGGTGCAGGAGAAGCAGGTTTTTCTTCAGCTGTTTTAGGATCAGGCTTTTTTGCTTCCGTCTTAGGCATGGAAGTTTTTGCTTCATCAGCCTTTTTGTCAGCTGTTTTTTCTGATGTGTCTGGTCGTCCGAAATTCTGGGTTTTTGCAGCAACAGTTGTTCTTTCTGCTTTCGCATCTTTGGCAACTTCCTTGGCATCCAGATCAATGGTTGCCGGTTTTTTTGCCTGCGTTGAGTTTCGTCTTGCGCCAGTTGGCTTCGCTTTAGAGGCCATTATTTCTATCCTGTGTGAGCTAATTTCATTTTATTATAAATGGTCGATTACAGTTATGCGAGTCTGGAATGCTTTACGCAAGGTAAATTATTGCGTTTTTATTAGAATTTTGAATTTTCTAGGTTAACGCATCAAGGCAATCATCTCTTTTTCTTGGGGTGTCGGTGCTATTAAAATATCTTTCCAATCAATAAGTTCCAAAGCTTTTACCGCGTGACTTGATATACTTATCAAAGTACATTTTTTCAATTCCTGAGACAGATTGCCGGATTTTAAAAGTTTCGCCAAATGTTCTGAACTCAAAGCAGAATAGGTGAATATGAAACCATCGCGAACTGCAGAAATTGCCTGCTGTAACCGCTTGCTTTCAGGAATGACAGGTTGTGCCTGATAAATATCTACGGTTTTGACGTGAACTTTGTGAGGCTCAAGCGCCTCCTTCATGTCAAAACTTTTGTCTGGTGTGGAAAAATAGAGCATATTGCTTGTTTCAAGCTTCAAGGTAGACATTAATTCTACCAATGCGGCCCCTCCACCATTTGCAGAATATGTTTTCCTAAAGCCAAGTACTTGCGCTGCCTTTTCTGTTTTATGGCCAACGCAAAAAGCAGGTAAATCAGGGTTTGGGATTTTCCAGTTTCTCGATTTCAAAACATCAACGGCATTCTTGCTTGTGAAAATAAAGCCGTCATAGCTTTGTTCAGGAATGTTAGCGTGTGTATCCACCACTTCGAAAAGCGGCAAAACGATTGCTTCATGGCCCTGTTTTGCCAGATTAGCTGCAGTTTGAGTTGCGGCGGGTTCTGCTCTTGTAATCAGGACTTTCATGCGCATTTATGCCCAGTCTGCGAAAAATTCCGTTCCTGCACGAGATTTTAGCAAGCGACCCATTTCCAGGCCGATTTCTCTTGCATCACCCGTTGTGCCATCAAGTCTGTGCTCATGAGACTCTGTGCCATCGGGTTTCAGGATGATGCCGTGTAAAGATAGTTTGTCACCATCAATGACTGCATGCGCACCGATCGGGGTGCGGCAAGAGCCGTCCAATTCTTCCAGAAATGAACGTTCGGCTATAAGTGCGCGTTCTGTTTCATGGTGGTTAAGCGGTTTCAACAGTTCCAGCATATGGCCATTGTCCATATGCGCTTCGATGGTAATGGCGCCTTGGCCAGGGGCAGGTGGAAATTCGTTAATGTCCAGTTCTGATGAGATTTCATGGCTCATCCCCAAACGGTTCAAGCCAGCACAAGCCAGTAATGTTGCATCTGCTACGCCTTGTTCGAGTTTTTCAATACGCGTTCCAACGTTGCCTCGATACATGACCATTTCAAGATCAGGACGTTTGCGCCACATCAAGGCGCGGCGACGAAGCGAAGCTGAACCCATGACAGCGCCTTTTGCCAGATCATCGAACTTGTCTACCTTTCTTGAGATAAAGGCATCCGCTACATTTTCTCTTTCAGGATAGCAAACAAGTTCCAAACCTTCAGGCAGGGCAGTTGGCATGTCTTTGGCCGAATGAACCGCCATGTCGATAGTTCCGTTGGAAAGTTTTTCCTCGATTTCCATGGTGAAGAGGCCCTTGCCCCCAATTTCAGAAAGCGCAATATTTTCCTTTTGGCTTCTGTCGCCTGCGGTTGAAATAATGTCTATTTCAACTTCCAGTCCTTCATGGGTGGTCTGGAGAAGAGATTTCATGTATTCCGCTTGATAAAGTGCCAACTGGCTGCCGCGTGTTCCGATGCGAATGGTCTTGTTTGTCATTATATTCTTACTAACTGATACGTAACATTATTTTTACAACGCCTACTATGATTAGACTCTCATGACAATGCAAATGCAAATTTTGGGGATAGAGACAAGCTGCGATGAAACGGCAGCCAGTGTCGTCACGCGTGACAGCGATGGCAAGCCTGAATTATTGTCAAACGTGGTCTTGAGCCAAATTGATGAACATTCAGAGTTTGGGGGCGTTGTTCCTGAAATTGCGGCACGAGCGCATTTGTCCGCTATGGATCACATTGTCTCTCAAGCGCTTGCTGAAGCCGATACGGATTTATCGAAAATTGATGGCATTGGTGTCACAGCAGGACCTGGTCTTGTGGGGGGATTGATGGTTGGCCTGATGACGGCAAAGGCTTTGTCCGCAAGCCGTGATATTCCTTATCTTGGCATTAATCACCTAGAAGGCCATGCACTCACCGCGCGTTTAACAGATAATGTTGAATATCCATATTTATTGCTTCTGGTGTCAGGTGGACATAGTCAAATCGTGCGGGTCGATGGTTTGGGTGACTATACTAGATTAGCGACAACCATCGATGATGCAGTGGGTGAGGCGTTTGATAAAACTGCCAAATTGCTTGGGCTTGGATTTCCAGGTGGGCCTAATGTTGAAAAGGCTGCTCAACATGGCGATGCAGAACGGTTCAAGTTCCCTATGCCACTAAGAGGTCAAGATACGCTCAACATGTCTTTTTCAGGTTTGAAGACTGCCATTCGCACGCAAGCGCAAAAGCTTGTGCCGTTGAAGGAACAAGACGTTGCTGATCTATGCGCTTCCATGCAGAAGACCGTAGCTGAAATTTTGAGCAATCGTTGCGAACGTGCGATGGCGCAAAGTGAGGGCATAAACACGCTTGTGGTTGCAGGCGGTGTTGCAGCCAATAGTGAAATCAGGCAACGTCTCGAGACTTTATGCGAACAGCATTCTTACAGATTGATTGCGCCCCCTTTGAAGCTTTGCACGGATAATGCAGCCATGATTGCCTGGGCGGCATTGGAACGGTTTGAGCAAGGCGAAAAATCCAATATGGATTTGGCACCACGCTCGCGCTGGCCGCTGGATGGTGATACGCAGACGGTTATTGGCTCAGGACGCAAGGGAGCAAAGGTATGACAAAAGTCTGTATAATAGGGTCGGGTGCCTGGGGTTCTGCCTTGGCTTGTGTTGCAGCGCGTGCCGGGCATGAAACGATGATTTGGGGGCGATCAGAAACTGTAGTTGATGAGATTAATACATCTCGCACAAATACGCGTTATCTGGATGGTTTGACACTTGAGCCCTCACTTGTTGCAACGACGGATACTAGTAAAGCGGTATCAGGGAGTGATCTTGTTTTACTCTCCATTCCAACACAAACCCTTTCTTCACGCCTCGATGAAATAGCTCAGCACGCGGGGGATGCAATTCTTGTTACCTGTTGCAAGGGCATTGATAAAGAAACAGGAAAATTACCAGCTGAATTGGTAAGCGAAGCGTTTCCTGATAATTCCATAGGTGTTTTGTCAGGCCCGAGTTTTGCAAGCGATGTTGTTTCCAATTTGCCAACGGCGGTTACCGTTGCAAGTGCCAGCGAAGGAACGGCTGACATACTGGCAGGGCATTTATCAACGGATGCATTTCGTTGTTATGCTTCAACGGATATCAAGGGTGTTGAACTGGGTGGTGCCTTGAAAAATGTTCTAGCACTTGCCGTGGGTGCTGCGCGTGGCATGAAACTTGGAGCCAGTGCAGAAGCAGCGCTCATGGCACGCGGATTTGCAGAGCTTCGCCGTCTAGCAAATGCGCTAGGCGCTAAGCCTGAAACGCTTGTTGGACTATCAGGCTTTGGCGATTTGGTGCTGACGTGCTCCAGTCCGCAATCACGCAATTTCTCTTATGGTATGGCGATGGGGCGTGGTGAAAGTCTTGAAGGTTTGAAGCTGGCCGAAGGAGCGCATACGGCAGGCGTTGCACTAAAAATTGCGGAAGAAAACGAAATTGATGTTCCAATCATTGGCGCAATCGTTAATGTGTTGGAAAAGAAAACAACCGCGCGTGAAGCAGTGCATGCCCTTTTAACGCGCCCACTCAAACGCGAAGCTTAATGGAGAACCTCGATGCAATATTGGCTGTTTAAATCAGAACCATTCAAATGGTCATGGGAGCAACAAAAAGCCGAGGGCGATGCAGGAGAAGAGTGGGACGGTATTCGCAACTATCAAGCGCGTAATTTCATGCGTACGATGGAACTGGGCGATCTTGCCTTTTTCTATCATTCCAATGAGGGCCTGGACGTCGTCGGCATTGCGGAAGTGAGCGCTTTAAGCGCGCCGGATTCCACCACAGATGATGAGCGCTGGGATTGCGTACACATCAAGGCCGTGCGCGACATGCCAAAATCCGTGACGCTGAAGGAAGTGAAAGCGAATCCAAAACTTGCCGACATGTCACTTGTGACGTCCATGCGTTTGTCGGTTCAACCGGTAAAACCTGATGAATGGATGGAAGTCTGCCGCATGGGTGGACTGGACGGTAAGACGCTGAAAGACCTTTGATACACCTTAACAACGCTAAAGCCAGGCATTTAATCCTGCATTTGCAAGGTCTCACTCATCCACCCCATGTTGCCCATGGCGATGGTGGGTTGGAGGCTTTGGTTGAGCAGCTTGGGTTTGTGCAGCAGGATTCCATTCGCTGGGTAGAGCGGGCGCATCACATGACGATGTTTGCGCGTAATCAGACGTATCGACCCAAACATCTTGAAGCCCTGCATGAAGCGGGGAATTTGTTTGAAAACTGGACGCATGATGCGTCGCTTATCCCGTCACGCTTTTGGCCCTACTGGAAGCACAAATTTGCTCGCGATGAAGTTCGCTTGCGTCAGAAATTTACGCGTTGGCAAGGTGAGGGATTTGAAAACCATGTGAAATCCTTACGTGAACGTATCGAGAAAAATGGTGTTCTGCGAGCACGTGATCTCGAAAAACCCAAGGGGCAGAAACTTGAGATGTGGCAGTGGCATGATGGCAAAGCTGCGATGGAGTTTATGTGGCGCACCGGGCAATTGGCAGTGCCAAGACGCGAAGGTTTTCAAAAAGTTTATGATTTGGCAGAGCGGGTTATTCCGAAGACGCATTTTGAAACAGAAGTTTCGCACGAGGCTTTTGTGGATTGGGCATGCCGGTCTGCGCTTGATAGGCTTGGGTTTGGAACGGCAAAAGACATTGCGAAATATTGGGATTTGATTTCAATTGCTGAAGTGCGGGAGTGGCTTGATACGCATGGGCGCCAGGAGACTCAAAGCATTACCCTCGAGCCAAATGACAAGTCCAAGCCGCGGGAGTTTGTTGCGCGGCTTGATTTGGAAAATCTGATTTCAACTCTGCCTAAAATACCATCTCGCATAAGAGCGCTATCACCTTTTGATCCGGTTATTCGTGACCGTAATCGATTGTCATGGCTGTTTGGATTTGACTATACGATTGAAATTTACGTCCCGCCTGAAAAGCGCAAATATGGCTATTATGTTTTTCCCTTACTGGAAAAAGACAAGCTGATTGGGCGGATTGATTGTCAGGCCAGACGGGCGGATGATTGTTTGTATGTGACACAAATCTGGCTTGAACCGAAAGTGCGGTGGTCACAAACGAAGTCTGATAAATTAATGGCTGAACTTACCCGTCAGGCGCGGCTTTGTGGTGTGAAGAATATTGTCTGGGATGATAATTGTAATCATCGCCCGAACTGATGTGCCATCTCTTCTTCAGGTGCCAGTGATTTATGCAGATGCACCATCATGCCTGCGGCAAAAACCGGGGTCAGGATGTTGAGAAACGGAACTGCCATGAGGCCTGCGATGACCATGCCGCCCATAAAGACAGTTCCCCAATGTTTGCGCCTTAATGCACGGGCTTCTTTTTCGGGGCGATAGCGCATGGCTGCGAATTGAAAATATTCCCGCCCAAGCAAATAGCCATTGGCAACGAAAAAGACGATGACACCAAGGCCTGCAAAGAGGAATAATAACAGCGCAACAATGTTCACAAAGATGACCATAAGTGCAAATTTAATGGCCAATGTAATCGAGTTGCCGAATGGCATGGCCACACCCTTGCGCTGATTGGGATAGTGCGTTTCTTCGATGTGCTCAGCAACTTCGTCAAGGAATAATCCTGCAAAAATCGCCGATGTTGGTGCCAGTAAAAAACCTGCGCCTAAAATAACGCCTATCCCTAAAAACCATGAGGTCAGCGTTGTTACCCATGTCCATCCTTCCAAAAACGGAAAGAGATAATTCGTGGCAAGCATTTGTAAGCCCAGCCACATGCCAAAAAACAGCAGAACGGTAAGGCCAAGTGATTTCCACACAACCGAACGGAAACGCGGTTTTAAAATTTCGTTGGCAGACTTTGTAACAGCTTCATAAATCATGAAATTCAAATAGGCACGAAACAGAATAGTTACAAGAAATTATTGCCTTAGGCTTTTCATTCATTGCTGCGAGCGCTATTCAAGGATCAATTGATTTGGAGAATTTTCATGAGTGATACGAAATATGACGTCCTGGCGATTGGTAATGCGATTGTTGATATTATTGCCAAATGTGATGACGCGTTTCTGGCTGAACAGGATATTGCCAAGGGCGGCATGACGTTGATTGACATGGCGCGTGCGGAGCAGCTTTATTCTGACATGGGCCCAGCAGTTGAAACGTCTGGTGGCAGTGCCGGTAATACGGCTGCCGGTATCGCAAGTTTTGGTGGCAAGGTTGCCTATATTGGCAAGGTTGCTGATGATCATCTGGGCAAGGTCTTCACGCATGATATCAAGGCGATTGGTGTTGACTATGATACGCCGCCGCTTGATCACGGAGAGATGACAGCGCGTTCCATGATTTTGGTAACACCTGATGGTGAGCGCTCCATGAACACTTATCTGGGTGCTTGCGGTAAACTGTCTTCAAAAG
>CALFBU010000337.1 GCA_937951455.1 uncultured Rhizobiaceae group bacterium | reverse complement strand
GTGCTTTAACGCTTTATTTGAATAGTCAGGAAGTCGTAACAATGATGACCATTGGAGACCATCCTGACCTTCTGGCAATCGGTTATCTTGTTAATCAAAACATGCTCGCCAAAGATGAAGTTATCAATGAGATAGACTATGATCCTGACCTTGCAGTTATCGTTGTTAGAACTGAAGTCGAAACCGATTTTGAAGAAAAAATGAAAAAGAAAGTTCGTACTTCAGGCTGTGCACAAGGCACGGTCTTCGGTGATATCATGGAGAGCTTCGAAAACGTTACGCTCGAAAAAACTGCAAGGCTGAAAACAAGCTCGCTGTACGAACTTACAAAAAAAATCAATACCGTTCCCAGTCTTTACCTTGAAGCCGGTGCCATTCATGGTTGCGTACTTTGTGAAGAAGATCGTCCCCTCGTTTATATGGAGGACGTCGGTCGCCATAATGCGGTAGATAAAATCGCTGGCTGGATGTTTCAAAATCAAACGAATGCATCAGATAAAATATTTTACACGACCGGCAGATTAACATCCGAGATGGTCATAAAAACCGTCATGATGGGCATCCCTATCCTCGTATCTCGTTCAGGCTTCACCGCCTCAGGTGTAGAGCTTGCAAGACAAGTAGGTCTAACCCTAATTGGCCGAGCCAGAGGCAAACGCTTTATCGCACTTTCTGGAGAAGAACGCATAGAGTTTGATATTGATCCGGATATGGTAAGCGACGAAGACAAAAAACACGGCAGGAAGGCTGGCAACTAGTGGCTGATGTTCTTGGCGTTGTTTTGGCAGGTGGGCTTTCACGCAGGATGGAAGGCCCAGAAAAAAGCCTTTTGCAATTGGGTGATAAGTCACTCGTAAGACATGTTGCTGATCGGCTAGAACAAGAAACTCCTCAAGTAATCTTGAACGCCAATGGCGATGCCGCAAGATTTTTAAAACTGGGGCTGCCGATCCAACCTGATACCGTAGAAGGATTTGTTGGCCCCCTTGCAGGTGTTTTGACCGGAATGCGATGGGCGGAAGAAAATTCCAATGCAACGCATTTGATTACAGCGGCAGCAGATACGCCCTTCTTCCCGAAAGACTACGTGTCTAAAATGCTGATACATAGACAAAATCAGGATGCAGAAATAGCGCTTGCTTCCTCCAACGGCCGACGTCATCCAACCTTTGGTCTTTGGCCAATTAAACTGGCTAATGCGCTAGAGCATTTTTTAGTGGATGAAGGCAACAGAAAGGTTATGCTCTTTGTTGAACGCTACACAAATTGCGAAGTAAATTTTGATACGAATGAAAATGACATAGACCCCTTCTTTAATGTCAATACGCCAGATGATATGAAGAAGGCGGAAGACTATATGACGAGGCAATTGAAATCATGAATTTAGACAAGTGCTTCGGCATTGCAGGTTGGAAAAACTCAGGCAAAACGTCGCTTGTTGCAGCCCTTGTGACCAACATATCCGCGCGTGGATTAAAAGTCTCAACCATCAAACACGCACATCATGCCTTTGATCTGGATACACCCAATACAGACAGCTACAAACACCGCGAGGCTGGTGCCAATGAAGTGGTGCTGGTTTCTGCTAATCGATGGGCAATACAGCATGAATTGCGTGGAGCGGACGAGCCTGAATTTGAAACCATGCTCCAAAAAATATCGCCTTGTGATCTTGTCTTGGTAGAAGGTTACAAGCAAGAAAACATCGCCAAACTGGAAATCATAGGCCCAGAAAGTGAACGCGAATTGCTTTGGGAAAAAGATAAAAACATAAAAGCGATTGCCTGTGACACTAAAATCGAAAACTGCCCCCTGCCCAGTTTTCATCGCAACGCCATCGATGACATTGCATATTTTATTTTAAAAACCTGCGAGATTGAAAAATGAAACTCGCAGATGATTGCTTCGTTCATGACAAAGATCGCTTGCGCCACGCTCAGGCATTGGAAATCCTGCGTGAGAATATGCACACGATTGCAGGAATAGAAACTGTTTTGCTTGGCAATGCCAATGGTAGAATTTTAGCATCGGATGTCACGGCACCGCGCAATATTCCAGCCTTTGATAATTCAGCCGTAGACGGATACGCATTCGCCCATGATGATTTTGAGCCAACTGGCGGTTTTTTCCCGCTTAAAAGCAGAATTGCTGCTGGGGATAGTGCAGCAGCAGAATTAGCAGGCTTTGCATCCGCACGCATATTTACAGGCGCGAAAATGCCTGAAGGCGCAGATACCATTGCCATGCAAGAAGACTGCGAACTTCATGTAAAAGATGGCGGGTTATATGTAGCAATCCCGTCGGGTCTAAAGAAAGGGGCCAATCGGCGTCGTGCAGGCGAAGATGTTCGCGTTGATGAAACTGTGGCCAAATCAGGCATAAAATTACGACCACAAGATCTGGCAGCGATAGCTTCTACTGGGACATATGAAATCCAAGTATATAAACCACTGAAAATTGGATTGCTTTCATCTGGTAATGAAATTTTGCGTCCGGGCGAAACCTTTGAGCAAGGCAAAGTTTATGATGCAAACCACTTCATGCTATCGGGCTTGCTGGAAAATCTATACGTTGAAATCAATGATCTGGGCGTTTGCCCTGATGACGCAGAAAAAGTCCATGCACTTTTAAAGGACGCATCGACAAAATTCGACGTTATTATTTCCTCTGGTGGCGCTTCCAAAGGCGAAGAAGATCATTTTGTAGATACGCTGAGAGACCTTGGAAAATGCCACCTTTGGCAATTGGCTGTAAAACCTGGCCGCCCGATGAGCTTTGGCCAAATCGATGACACTTTGGTTTTTACACTACCAGGAAATCCTGTAGCTGCGTTTGTATGCTTTTCACTTTACGTTCGACCATCCATTAAAAGCTTGAGCGGCGCAGAATTTAGCGAACCACAACGTTATCAAATCCCAGCAGGGTTCTCCATTAAATCAAAACCAGACCGACGGGAATTTTTAAGAGGTTATATTATCAACGAAGATAACATTCCCATCGCGATGAAATTTGACCGTGATGGTTCCGGCCTCATCACTGGATTGAGAGAATCATCTGGTCTTATTGAAATTCCAGAAGAAACCACTTCGGTCTCCAAAGGTGAAATGATCAATTTCATTCCCTACAGCGAGTTGGGAATTTAGATCATGCAAGGCATTACAATTCCGTTTTGGATTTTTGTCTTGCTCGTTTTCTTTGCTGTGATTGCGCTTCTCGACCGTGTTTTGGCACCTAGCGTCAGATGGTTTTTCAGACGCCGCCTTAACACAGCGATCGATGAATTAAACTCACGGCTTGATACCCGTATTCAACCTTTCAAACTTACCCGTAAACAAACATTAGTTGATCAATTAATGTATGATCGCGAAGTGGTTCAAGCAGCGGAAGAGGAAGCGACCAAAACAGGCACACCCATTTCTGTCATCATGGAAAAAGCCGAGCGCTATGCCCGCGAAATTGTCCCCTCATTTTCTCCCCTTGCCTATTTTGGCTTCGGGATGCGCTTTGCGAAAATTGTATCAAAGCTCTTTTACCGCGTCAGGGTTGGCTATCTAAACGATGAAGCCTTAAGTAAAATTGACCCCAGTGCCTCCGTGGTTTTTGTTATGAACCACAGATCGAACATGGACTATCTTTTGGTCACCTATCTTGCCTCGACCAGAACGACTTTGTCGTACGCGGTTGGTGAATGGGCACGCATTTGGGGTTTGCAGAGCCTAGTGCGTGCCATGGGTGCCTATTTTATAAGACGCTCATCGAACAATGAACTCTACAGAAAAGTCCTTGCGCGCTACGTAGCAATGGCAACGCGTGAGGGCGTACCGCAAGCTTTTTTCCCTGAAGGCGGTTTAAGCACGGATGGAAAATTACGAGAACCTAAATTTGGACTGCTCAGCTACATGTTAAGCGGTTACAGCCAGACTTCTGGTCGCGATGTTGTCTTCATCCCTGTAGGTATAAACTACGACCGCGTTATGGAAGACCGCATCCTAACCCAAAAACTGGAGCAAGACAGCACTGGCCGCGATTATAGTCTTAGCATCAAAAAAAGCCTGTCGTTCATGATCAATCTTATAGGACGGCGCCTTCAAGGAAAACTCTTTAAAAACGGTCATGCCTGCGTAAGTTTTGGCAACCCTATTTCATTAAAAGAATGGATGAGAATAAATAAAATCACTCTAGAAAAGTCGACTGAAAAACAAAAATCCAAAGTGATTGAAAAACTGGGCGAGCAACTTATCACGGAAGTTGGCAACGTCGTCCCCGTCATGCCTGTATCCTTAGTTGCAAGCGTATTTAAAAAAGCCAATGCCACCCAAATGACCGAACTTGAAATCAAGTCAAAAGTCTTCAAGCTAATTTCTGATTATGAGAAAAAAGGCTTCCATGTTCACATCCCGCGAGAAGACCATGATTATGCTGTAAGTACAGGGCTGCGAATGCTGACATTACGACACATAATCAGAGAAGATGATGACGGAATGTTTTTAGCCAACCCGGATGAAAAAGTTATTATAGATTATTACGCAAACTCAATTGCGCATCTTTGAAGCCTATTCAACAACCACCGTGTAAGTAACGCTTGACCCATCAGGACTGGTGATGTCGCCCAACCTTTCGAGTAGGGAAAAGGTCATGCGGTAATTGCCTGTTTTATCGCCAGCAATATATACCACCTGCATAATCGCCCCCCCAAAAGCCTCACCCGCTCTTTTATTAAAATCAATCGTTGCCTTTGAGAGGAATGGTTTTTCGCCGACCAGTGGCGTTACGACTTGATAGCCAGTCGCACCTTCCGGAACCTCATTGACGATACCGCCTATGATGATGTCTTTTAAAGGTGAAAGAAATCCATCGCCATCCCTGTCTTTCAGAATAAGTCCACCCGTATAACGCTCAAGCTCTTCGGGCATATTATAACCTATTTCCTTGAGCTGTGGCGCTGATAAAACGCCTGCGCCATAGATACCCGTATTTCCAATGCCTTCATTCTTGTCGAACAATAAAAAAGGCATCGGCAATGTAGCCTTTGCAACCCCGACCACTTGCCCAGGCTTTAGGCGTTGCCAATTATGATTGCGTTGATCATGCGTTACATTCGTTGGAAAAATTTGTGGGCGCGGTTCGGCAAGAAACGGCAATTCGCCAGAACCTCTCGCGATAACATTGCCACCTTTATCTTTAAAACGAACTTCGACAACGCCCTTTTCACCGCGTGATGTAAAGGCAAAATGTCGTCCGATATGAATGATTTTAATGCCGCGTTGCTGTACTTGGTCAAAGGCAACACCCTTGGCAGGCGATTCCAGTTTTTCAGGAATCATTCCGTCTTTACCTGTTGGCTGGATTACAAACGTGTAGGGATTTGAGCCCTCCAAGATAACATGCCCGCCAGCTTTCTCAGGTAAACCCTGTTGCGGCGCACCCACAGTCAAAAGCAGTGATTTACCATCGAGTGGAACATCCGGATTGCGCTCGAACCCCTCAACCAATTCAACTTCAAGACTGCCACCCGGCGGAATGCCATATCCAAGAACATCAGGATTCATAAAATCAAGCCCGTGAACATTATCGGTTTGCAGATATATATTGATGCCACTTGGAATATCGCGAACTGTACCGTTCGCGAATATAGGCGCGGAAACAACCTGACTGACAATGCCCTCAGCAAGAGCATTGAAACTGGCCAAAACCGAAAATACGAAAGAGATAAAAAGCTTTTTCATTCAGGGTTAAACATCCATGTGCCCTTTGCATTTAGAGCATAGGATTCCTTATTGGTTGTCATTGGTATAAACTTAGATTGCGACCACAGCTTTGCAAAATCACGATAATGTTGAGAGAGAAAATTACCGCTTTGCCCCGCTGATTGAATGTAAATAGAATTATTCAAATCGCTAAAATCATATACAGCACGATAAGCCGCCCCATGGCGATTTCTATAAGGGCCCTCTTCACCGAAGTCCATTTGTCCACGATGAAGCGTATAGGGACCGCCACCGCTTTCGACTGTCACGTTAAAGAACTTGGAAAGCGGACTTACTTTACCAAATGGTTTATGCTCACCAAACGCAATATGCGCTTTGCCATATTTCCAATTTTGCCAATCGGAACCATATTGAGTTTTTAATTCCTTGAGTGTTTCATCAAAGGTTTGACTTAAAATAAGAGCGCAGCTTTCTTTGGCTTCAGTATCACGGTTATCGCACCAGTCACGCGCAGTACCTCGTTCAAGAATACGCAGAATTCTGGTAATACGCCCGCGATCAAACAACTTGTATTGATGCCCCAAATCATCTTGCAAAATAGTTTTATGCAAGTTCTTGAACCAGGCCAACATGATAAGCGGCTCTGGTTTCTCTGCCGCCATGCGCCCATTCCATTTGTTAAGCGCATTAAAGACATCACCTTGCTCGCCCGCTCCATCCAGTTCGGCAGCAGCAGCAATTTTGACAAGCTCAAACAAGGGCTGCGAAAAATCATCCGCCATGATCAGCTGAGACTGTTCGACTGTATGTTTTTCATTTTGCCCCAAGACCAATTCTTCGACACGGGCCTGTCTAAAATGCTCCGCCCAATCGAAGGTGATATGGTGAGAATAATCCGGTTTAAAAAACTTTGCATTCGCAGTCGCAATCGCACCCGCATCGGGATTGATAACTTTTGGCAAGTTACCTGCTTTTACAAACCCGTTCCACTGGTGCTCAGAACGCCATCCCAGTGCTGGAGCACGACCGACCAAAAGATTAGCCTTATCGCGCACAGGCACTTTGGCAGGCGTTGCAAGACCAATGTTACCTTCAACATCAGCAACCACTAGCGATTGCATCGGTGAAACAGCATATTCGACGCCTTCCAACATGTCTGAAACATTATTCGCCAGCATGCTGTGGAAGAGCGTATCCAGAGTCGTATCATCTTCCGCAAGTCCCAACCATTGAAGCGCACCCACATGACGTTCTGGCAAGAGCTTATTCAAATCACGAAATCCATCCGGCAATACAGGCCCATGACGCGTAGAGCGTTTAGTGAAAAACTTGCTTTTTCCGTCTTTGACTTTAATTTCGATTTCTTCAGTTTGGAAATTTTCCCAACCCGTTATGGTCTTGTATAGATTGTCATCCGTTGGGCTAATTTTCTCAATGAACAAGTCCTGGCTGTCCAAGCCAGTCGTGGTTAAGCCCCAGCCGACCTTGTTGTTGCGACCGGTTATTATCATCGGAATACCGGGAATAGTTCCCCCGATAATATCGCGGCGCTCACCTTCGTGTTGAAAAGATAAATGTGCCAGATAAATCGTTGAAGGAGCTGTGAATCCAAGATGAGGATCATTTGCCAAAATGGGTTTACCACTGACTGTTCTACTGCCTGAAATAACCCAATTGTTGGAAGCGGTTTCGCCTGTTCGCCAATCAAAGTTAAAGGGCGTTTCATCCAATTCAAGAGAAGCGCTTTCTTTGAGTTTGCCTTCCTTGCCAAATCCATAAAGATCACGCAAATCAGGCAATGGCGGCGGATTATCTCTGGGACTATAAGAAACAAGGTCATCGATCTCTTGCGGATTAAACCCCTTGGAAGCCATCGCAAGTCTCTGGATTTCACGGTCGAGATTACTACCAAGACTAAAGCCCATAATTTTTAATAGAAGAACTGAATTCCATGGCTCCCATTTTTCAGGTTTGTGACCAAGAATAAGGAACTCCGCACCCAATTTTGGCTCAAACATTCGGGTCTCACGCGATGCAAAAGCATTCACACCCTTGGTATAGGCAATCAAAGCTTGTTTGGTACGTGGTTGTAATTTCTCATACGACTTTCTCGCCGCGCCGGCCATATCCAGCGTTCGAAGAAAGACATCCGTATCAACCGTCGCATCCCCAACAATTTCTGAGAGACGCCCCTCGCCGACGCCACGCAAGAATATCATTTGCCATAAGCGCTCACGCGCATGAATAAACCCGAGCGTTTGCATGGCATCTTCCATGGATTCAGCTTCGATGTGAGGAACGGCATGTTGATCAAAAACAACTTCAACCGGAGCGCTTAAGCCTGCCAGATTCATTTCGCCATCATCATTTGGCAGAGTTCGTAATAAAATACCGTATGCAATGGAACCTAAAAAGATTACCCCTACGAGAAGCAAAACACTTATGCCAAACAACCATTTAAAAACTTTTCGCATTGATTTATTACATCACTCACGTATTTAATAATTATATATCTATTTTAGACAGGAAGGACACGAAAATGGCAAGAGTTGCTTTCATAGGATTGGGCGTAATGGGGTATCCAATGGCCGGTCACATCGCCAAAGCGGGGCATGAGGTTTCTGTCTACAATCGTACTACAGCAAAAGCTGAAGAGTGGGTGAAGGAATTTGGCGGATCGCACGGCGTAACACCAGCTGAAGCCGCAAAAGACTGTGACTTCGTTTTTTGCTGTGTGGGTAACGACGATGATCTTCGAAGCGTTACCCTTGGCGAAGGCGGCGCTTTTGAAACCGTGAAAGAAGGCGCTGTATTCATCGACAATACAACTGCTTCGGCAGCAATTGCCAGAGAACTCAATGATGCGGCTGCCAAGCGCAAATTCGACTTTCTCGATGCACCAGTATCCGGCGGCCAGGCTGGCGCAGAAAACGGCGTCCTTACCGTGATGATTGGCGGCGATGATGCAGTTTATCAAAAAGCAAAACCGGTGATTGATTGCTATGCGCGTATGGTTGGCCTAATGGGCCCCGCCGGCTCCGGTCAACTGACCAAAATGGTAAATCAGATTTGCATCGCAGGTCTCGTACAAGGCCTGTCAGAAGGTGTACATTTTGGACAAAAAGCAGGCCTTAACATCGAAGCCATGATGGGCGTTATCTCTAAAGGTGCGGCTCAAAGCTGGCAAATGGAAAACCGCTGGAAGACCATGG
>CALFBU010000336.1 GCA_937951455.1 uncultured Rhizobiaceae group bacterium | reverse complement strand
ATGGCTTCTTCATATCCTGATTTGAACAGGCAAAAGCGTTCGTGGTCTGCTTATAAGCTGACCTGGCGGTTGCCGATTATTGTCTGGCAATTTTTATTCTTTATAGGTCCATTGGCACTGATGGTGGCGATGTCGTTTTTCCTCGTGAAAAACTACCGCATGATTGAAGCCTTTGAGATGCAAAATTGGGTCAAAATGTTTGGCCGAAATTATTTCTGGGACAGTTATTTTCTGACCCTTGGGATGGCAACGACGGCTACCATCGTTTGTACCCTGATCGCTTTTCCTGCAAGTTATGCACTTGCGTTCAAAGTCTCGCCAACCGTTCGGCGGTGGGCCATTTTCCTATTGATCATTCCATTTTTTACAAGCTATCTGGTTCGTACTTTTTCATGGTACGTCATTCTGGCTGAAAGTGGTGTGGTCAATGCCCTGATTGGATACATTGGTCTTGGCCCTTATACGATGTTGAATACAAAGTTCGGCACGATGGTTGGCTATATGACGCTCACCTTGCCGCTGGTTGTCATTCTCCAGACGATATCGCTTGCACAAGTAGACCGTTCCTTGGTGGAGGCGGCGCATAATCTTGGATGCGGTCGGCTGCGAACGGTCTTTACCGTTGTAGTGCCACTTGCCAAAGTTGGCCTCATTATTGGCGCGGTTTTCTGCTTTATCTTGTCCTTCGGTGACTTTGTTGCGCCTTATTATCTGGGTGGGTCAAAACCGCCAACGCTCCCTATCTTGATTATCGATCAAACCAAATCTGGTCAGCAATGGCCGCGGGCTGCTGTCGTTGCAATCACCATGATGGTGACCTTGTTCACGGTTGCCTTCGCTGCAATTTATGCAGCTTATGCGAAGAAGGGGAAAGGATAATGGACAAGACGCTCAAATGGTCTTTGTGGGTTTATCTTGGATTGATCTTCATTTTTGTCTTTTCGCCAATTGTGGCGAGCGTGATATTCTCGTTCAATTCGCAACGCTTTCCGACCATTCCATTGGGAGAGTTTTCAACTGAGTGGTATGTAGCCGTTTTAGCTGACCCCGAAGTCTGGGAAGCAGCTGGCACGAGTTTGATTGTGTCCATTTGTTCGGCGATATTGGCAACCTTTATCGGCTTCTGCACGGCCTATACTGATTTCAGATATAACTTCCGTTTCAAGGGGGCTTATTTGGCGCTGGCGCTTTTGCCGCCGACCATTCCGCTTATTATTATGGCACTTGCCATGCTTGCCTGGTTGTCGCGCATTGGAGCGTCGGGGCAGGTTTGGTCCATCATTATCGCGCACACTGTTTTAACCGCTCCCTTTGCCATGGCGATCATTCGCCTTCGCCTGTCACAAATGGATGAAAGTCTGGAAGCCGCAGCATGGAATTTGGGTGCGGATGAATGGGGTGCCATGCGCCACGTGATTGTGCCCTTTGCCAAGCCTGCCATCATTTCCGCGCTTTGTTTGACGGCTGCAGTCTCTTTTGATGAATTTGCGGTTGCCTGGTTTGTCTCAGGATTAAACAAAACAATTCCCGTGGTCATTCTGGAAATCGTTCAGGGCAACATTGATCCGCGCGTCAACGCGATTGGCAGTTTTGTATTTTTAACGTCGATGACATTGGTCATTGCGGCACAAATATTCTTCATGGCAAAATCGAAAAAAGAAAGCACTGCGTAATGAGTAAGCCACTGGTTGAATTTGACAAGGTCACAAAACGCTTCGGTGATTTTACTGCTGTCCAGGATGTCAGTTTTGAAATCAAACGCGGTGAGTTCATTGCGATCATGGGGCCGTCGGGGTGTGGCAAAACCACAAGCTTGCGAATGTTGGCTGGATTGGATCAACCGGACGATGGCGAGATTCGCATCAACGGACAACGCGTTAATGAGCTAAAAGCCAACGAGCGTGACACGCCTTTGGTATGGCAATCGCTTGCGCTTTTTCCATTTTTAAACGTCCGCCAAAATGTTGAATTCGGTTTGAAAATGCGAGGCATGGATGCCAGTTCCAGACGCACAAAAGCTGAAGAGTGGTTGGGCAAAATGGAAATTGCTGAATTTGCTGACCGTGATATTTCGCAGCTTTCAGGTGGGCAGCGTCAACGCGTGGCCTTGGCACGCGCGCTTGTAACTGAGCCTGAAGTATTACTTTTGGATGAACCCTTGTCGGCGCTTGATGCGCATTTGGTCATTCGCATGCAGCAGGTGTTGACACGTTTGCAGCGTGAACTGGATATAACATTTGTATACGTTACACACTCGCAGTCAGAAGCCTTTGCCATGGCTGATCGTGTTATCATCATGGGACAGGGCGAGATTGCGCAAATGGGCGCTTCGAAGGAAATTTACAGAAATCCTAGAACCAAGTTCGTGGCCGAGTTTGTCGGGCGTAACAATATCATTTCAGGCAAAGTCTCTAAAGCGTCAAAAGATATGATTGAGTTGGATGCGCCGTCTGGCAAATTCAAGTTGAAGCCTAAAAAAGGGACTGCAGTTAAAAAAGGGGATGCAATCAGTTTTTCTGTATCAGCTGATTTTGTTCATTTGCATTCTGAAAAACCAAAGGGGGCTAACGCGCGCGAAAATATCGTTCCTGTTACGCTTATTTCAGAAGAGTTCATCGGCTCGGTTGTAACGCTATTCTTGGAATCTGCCGATGGTACGGAATTTAAAACGCAGGTGCAGGAACGCGAGTTGAACAAGATTGACTTAAAATCCAGTCAGCAATTATTCCTCAGTTGGTCCGCTAGCCGCGCACATGTTTTGGAAGGGTAACGCATGATACAAAATCCTATTCCCTGGCCGAATGGTGCCAAGTGTGCTTGTGCCATTACTTTTGATATGGATGCGGACAGTCTCATTCATATTGCCAAACCCAAAGACAGTTACGACCGTCTTTATCCAATCACGATGGGCAAATATGGGCCGACGGTTGCTGTGCCGCGTATTCTTGAGACTTACCGTAAATTTGGCTTGAAGCAATCGTTTTTCATTCCCGGTTGGTGCATTGAGCAATATGCCGATACGGTTGAGCATATTTTAAAAGATGGTCACGAAGTCGGGCATCACGGCTG
>CALFBU010000335.1 GCA_937951455.1 uncultured Rhizobiaceae group bacterium | reverse complement strand
CTCAATGATCTGCGAAAACTGCTTGTCTTTCTTTTCCTTAAAGCCAACATTGCCCGGATTAATACGGTATTTGGCAAGTGCTTCGGCACACGCTGGATGATCGGCCAGTAGCTTATGACCGATGTAATGAAAGTCACCAATTAGCGGCACATCAATGCCCAAGCGCTCAAGTCTTTCCCTGATTTTTGGAACGGCTGCGGCGGCTTCATCTTTATCGACAGTGATGCGAACCAGTTCTGAGCCGGCTTTGTGAAGGGCTGCTACCTGCGCAACGGTGCTATCAACATCAGCCGTGTCCGTGTTGGTCATGGATTGAACCACGATTGGCGCTTGCCCACCAACGGTGACGCTGCCAACGGGCACGCCAACGGTTTTCTTTCGTGCAAGAGGTTCAGAGAGATAAATTGGCTCTACGTGCTTGTCCATGAAGTTTTACAGTTCCGGTTGTCTATTTTTATTTGAGTGTAGCACTGGATTGTCCAGATTTTCAACAAACACTATGCAAAGGACGTGGAAGTTTTATGCATTATCTTTTGCGGTTCTGATTCTGGCGAACTCTGTAGCATTGCCAGCGCGCAGAAATACATTGGTTTCAAGTTCCAGCGCTATGCTGGTAGGCAAGGTTGGCTTTCCTTGTGATCTTAAGGTTGCAATCTCTTTTGCACGTACCACCAACGCCTGATTGTCAGGCTCAATGGTGAGAGAAAAATCTGCATTGGCTTGCGTGTATTCATGTCCGCAATAGACGATGGTTCCCTTGGGCAGTTTTGCCAGTTTTGAAAGCGAGTCCCACATCATGTTTGCATCCCCTTCAAAGATGCGCCCGCAACCCAAAGCAAAAAGCGTATCGCCCGTAAAAACGACACAGCTTTTTGGGAAATGAAAATTGATCATGCCAAGGGTATGGCCGGGGGTTGAGATCACTTCAACGGTTTCGCCACCAAATTCAAAAGCGTCACCATCTGAAAAGGTTTCATCAAGGTCTTTGATCTTGCTGGCTTCAGCCTTTGGGCCGATCACATGACACGCGTATTTTGATTTTAAATCCGCTATGCCTTGGGTGTGATCCCAGTGGTGGTGCGTGACAAGAATATGCGTGAGCTTCCAGCCTTTATCAGATAGCGCCTGTTCAACCGCATCTGCATCAGGGGCGTCTATGGAAGCCGTTTCGCCTGTGTCCGCATTATGAACCAGAACGCCGTAATTATCTGATAGGCAAGGAAATTGATAAAACTCAAGGTCAGCCATATTTTTTCTCCGATATGCTTTTCATAGAGATAATAGTTCATATGAAGACTGGCAACCATAGAGCACACGCACTATTATCTTTTTATGATCATGGATGTTGTTGCCTTGCGAGAATTTTATGCAAGTCGCTTGGGAGAAGCGGCAGTTGCCTCCGTCAGTGCATCAATTTCTGCTATGTGGCATCAATCTCACGGTGAACGATTTATGGGGCTTGGTTATCCTGTTCCCTGGCTTGATCGGTTTTCGCCAGATTGTGAGCGCACGATTTGTATGATGCCAGCAGCCCAAGGCGCGCTTCAGTGGCCATCATCAAAACATCCGGCAACCGCTCTTACCTATGACGATGAATTACCGCTTCGTGATGGTTCTGTGGACCGTATTTTAATGGTGCATTTTCTGGAACATGCCGAAAATGCCGATGAATGTATTTCGGAAGCGTTTCGGGTTTTATCGCCCGGTGGCGTTTTGATGATTATCGTGCCAAACCGAACGGGTGTTTGGGCGCGTTTTGAGCACACGCCTTTTGGTACAGGCAAGCCTTATAGTCGCAGGCAGCTCAATCGACTTTTGAAAAACAATCAATTCACACCGGATGTTTGGTCCGACGCTCTGCACTTTGCGCCTTCAAGCAAGGATTTCATGTTAAAGTTTCGCGGTGGGGTGGAGCGCCTTGGGCGACGGTTTTTCCCAGCTTTTGCAGGGGCAATTTGTGTTTCTGCCTCCAAACAACTTTATCAGGGCGTGCCAGTAACGGCCAAAGCCAGACGGCGTGTTGCTGTTCCCGTTCTTGTGCCGCAAGGTACGAGCAGAGCAAACCGTAACAAGAGCTAAATCTTTTCTTTGATTTTAGAAGGGTTTTTCAATAGAAACTCAGATTTGAAACATTCGTTTGGAGTAAGCCATGACTGATACAACACTTCCTCAGCCAAAGTCTGGTGTGATGGACATCGCCATGTATGTGCCTGGAAAATCCAAGGTGCCTTCAGGTGTTAAGCTCCATAAACTTTCTTCAAATGAAAGCCCGATTGGCCCAAGTCCTGATGCGGTGGCGGCAATTGCTGATGCGACTTCCAAGATGGAAGATTATCCCGATGGTTCATCGACGGAGCTTCGTAACGCAATTGCAGAAGTGCATGGGCTTAATCCGGATAACATCATCTGCGGCAATGGCTCGGATGAAATTTTAAGTCTGCTCGCCAATACCTATTTGTCCAGTGGAGATGAAGCGATTTTCACCGAGCATGGATTTCTGGTGTATCGCATTGCAACCCTGGCTGCGGGTGCAACGCCTGTTGTGGTCGAGGAGGATGATTGCAAGGCAAATGTCGATGCGATTTTGGACGCGGTGACGCCAAAGACCAAGTTGGTATTTTTGGCAAATCCAAACAATCCTACAGGAACATATCTACCGATTGAAGAAATCAGACGCCTGCATTCCGGTCTGCCTTCGCATGTTGTGTTGGTTATCGATGCCGCCTATGCTGAATATGTTCGTCGTAATGATTATGAGTCCGGGATTGAAATGGTGTCGGGTAATGCAAACGTGATTATGACGCGCACTTTCTCCAAGATTTATGGGCTTGCTGCCCTCCGCATTGGCTGGGCATATGGGCCTCGTCATATGATCGATGCGCTTAATCGTGTGCGAGGGCCGTTCAACGTCAATGCAGCGGCGATAGCTGCTGGCACTGCCGCCATGAAAGACAAGGCTCATTTGGAGCAATCGATTGCGCACAATGATGAGTGGTTGGTGAAGGTAACTGACGCGCTTGAAGCCTTGGGTCTGAAGGTAACGCCATCGGTTGGCAATTTCGTTCTTGTTCATTTCCCTGATGAAGAAGGCAAAACTGCTGCTGAGGCAGATGCCTATTTGACGCAGCGCGGCTTCGTGCTTCGTGCGGTCACGGGATACGGTTTTCCAAATGCGCTCCGCATGACGATTGGCAGTGCGGAAGCGAATGAAGGTACGCTTGAACATTTAAAGGCTTTTATT
>CALFBU010000334.1 GCA_937951455.1 uncultured Rhizobiaceae group bacterium | reverse complement strand
GTAAGCCGGCACCATATGCGCCGGGCTTGGACCCAAAAATACGGAAGCCTGCTTTTCGCGTTGCTTCATCAAACGAAAGTCCCTCATCCAAAAACTTCGCCTGCTCATCGCCCATGCGTTTTGCAATCGGATTATCTTTAGAATCTTCTTCGAGCGAGCCAATTGCGCGAATGGCTTTATCAAACAATTCAATCTGCACAGGAAACGCATCACGGAAAAAGCCTGAAATGCGAAGCGTTACATCCACCCGTGGGCGGCCAAGTTCTGCCAAGGTAATCACTTCAAAGCCGGTAACGCGACGCGATGCCATATCCCATTTTGGCTTTGTCCCGATTAGCGCCATAGCTTGGGCAATATCATCCCCACCTGTACGCATGTTGGAAGTGCCCCACGCAGACAAGCCAAAAGACGTCGGCCACTCACCATGATCCTGACGATAGCGCGTAATCAATAGTTCAGCGGACTTCTGTCCGAGTGCCCATGCAGCAGGGGTTGGCACAGCACGACTGTCGACTGAGAAGAAATTTTTACCCGTTGGAAGAACATCCAACCGACCACGCGTCGGCGCACCCGATGAACCAGGCGGTACAAATTTGCCTTCAAGGCCGATAAGCAGGTTTTGAATTTCCTGCACCCCGCAAGTTTCAACGGCAGGTAATACCGTTTCACTTACATGCGCAAGAACAGCCTTAGTCTGCTGCCATTCTTCGAGGCACGCCACTTCGCCAGAAATCAATTGCGTAGCAAGCAATTCAATCCGCTCTACCAAATCCCCATTCGTTCGCCATGGGTCAGATGATACAGACTGTAAGACGTCAGGCTTATCACCACTCCAAGCCGAACCCATTTCGCAATCGAGGGGATCGAAAAAATTGCCCTCACCCTGAGCTTGTCGAAGGGTTCCCGCCTCATCTACCAATCCTTCGACAGGCTCAGGATGAGGATTAATTAAATCCCCCGCAATCGCCCGCTGCAAACTTTGATCACCACCCTCACCTGCGCCACGTGGCACACGCACAAGCGCTGTAACCAAATCGTCTTTCAAGCGTCCTTCAGGGGACGCTCCAAAAATATGCAAACCATCGCGGATTTGCATTTCCTTCAGTTCGCATAAATAGCCGTCGAGCTTTTCCAGTTTTTCAAGATCATTATCTTGCGCAGCAATGCCAGCATCTTCGTCGAGACCAATGTCTTCGATGAGTTCAAGAATTTGCTTTTTGAGATAAACCAAACGACGTGGATCATTGCCCGATGCTTCGTAATATTCATCCACCAAAGCTTCCAAATCGCGCAAGGGGCCATAACTCTCTGCACGTGTGAGCGGCGGTGTAAGATGGTCAATGATAACAGACGAAAGTCTCCGTTTGGCCTGCGTGCCCTCGCCCGGGTCATTGACTATAAACGGATAGAAATTTGGCACCGCGCCCATCACCGCTTCGGGATAACAGGTCTCACTTAAAGACAAAGCCTTGCCGGGCAACCATTCCAGATTTCCATGCTTGCCCATGTGAATAATGGCATCCGCATCAAACTGACCTCGAAGCCAAGCGTAAAAAGCCATATAGCCATGCGGTGGCACTAGGTCAGGTGAGTGGTAAGTCTCAGTCGGATCAATGTTATACCCACGCGCAGGCTGAATGCCGACGACAACATTTCCAAACTTTGAAACCGAAAGCGCTAATGCCTGTTTGTCCTTAAGATAAAACGGGTCGGCTTCCGGTTCTCCCCAACGTTCAATCACTTCGTCTTGAATCTGCTTGGGAAGCTTTGCAAAGAAGTCCTTGTAATGACTCAAGGAAATCGTTTCGCGAATGATGCGGCCATCACTCGCCGCATTGGTTGGCCCTTCCTGCAAATGCTCAATCAGAGCATCACCATTGTCGGGAAAACTATCCATGTGATAACCACTATCACGCAAGGCATTCAGCACATTGGCCGTGCCAGCAGGTGTATCCAACCCAACGCCATTGCCAAGCCTTCCATCGCGATTTGGGTAATTCGCAAGAATAATTGCAACGCGTTTTTCTCCAGCTTTCTTTTTCGCGAGCCGCACCCATTTTTGCGTCAGTTCGGCAACATATTCAACGCGCCCCAAATCCGCCTCATGGACAACGATATTGGATTGAACCGCATCGTTAAATGTCTTTGCATTCTTGAAAGCAATCGCACGAGAAAATACTCGCCCATCCACTTCAGGCAGCGCAACATTCATCGCCAAATCACGCGCGGATAATCCTTGTGATGAACTCGCCCAAGCCTCATGCGAACCACCAGCCAGAACTATCTGCAAGACGGTTGCACCACCTTCTTCCAAAACAGTCGGAACATGCTCACCCGTTGGAGAAGAAACTGCAAACCCTGTCGCATTTAAAACTACGAGCGGGTTGGTCTCCGCAAAAACCGAACGGACAATCTCGACAGAAACCGCATCTTTCAAACTGGAAATAAACATCGGCAATATATTCATGCCAAGATTGGCAAGCGCATCGACCATCGCCTTTATGGGCTGCAAGCCACCTGATTGCACAATTGCGCGATAGAAATTAATCGCCACTACCGGCTGACCCTCAACCCATTTTGCTTGGATTGCTTCCAAATCACAAATGCCAAGTTCTGGATACCAAATACCAGCCTTCATCAACGGCACGGCGTCGGCAGGTTCCTCACCTTGCCCCAGATGATGCCCGGCCAAACGAAGCAGGTTTTGCATGTTTTCGGGGCCGCCCTCTTTCAGATATGCCCAGCACTTTTCTGCAAATTCACCATCAACCGTGTTGTAGCGCGCGAGACTTGCATCCGGCTTGTCATCGCCTGGCAGCACGACCAGTGAACTACCATTTCCTTGCGCAGCTTCCAGAAGCTTTTCCAAACCATATTGAAAGTAGCTTTCCCCACCCAAAACACGCGCAATCACCAATTTGGATTTTGAAATCGTGTTTTCCGCATAAACATCCATCGACATCGGATGGGAAAGTTGCATCATGTTTGCAACGCGCAAGTCCAGCGCATCTGAAGCTAACGCTTTATGCGCATCTGCTATGGACGAAAGTTCCGTATCAGCAGCGGAAATAAAAACAACATCAGCAGGCGACTGACCTAGATCAATCGCCTCATCGCTTTCATTTATAGAACCTTGCTGCGCTAAAAGAAGGTGCATTTGGGACTAGCCCATTGCCTTCGAAATTTGCTTTGAAATTTCGTCCTGCTTGAGGCCCTCTAGACCAATCACAACCAGACGAGAACCAATCTCCTCGCCTTCTTGCCACTCGCGGTCAAAATAATGGTCAATACGCGTTCCAACAGCCTGAACAACCAAACGCATGGGCTTGTCCTTGATGGCGACAAAGCCTTTCAAGCGTAAGATATCATGATGTTCAATAATCGCGCCAAGCCCTCGAACAAGATCTTTACGGTTATTCACCACGCGTCCTTCAACGACAAAGCTTTCAAATTCATCGTGGTCATGATCATGATGATGTTCTGCATCATCACCATGTTCCGCATGAAAGGCATCGTGTTCTTTTTCGTGGTGAGACTTGCGGTTGTGAACTTCAGTTTCCGTAGCAGCTTCCAGCCCTAGCAATACATCTGCAGACAGTGAACCATTCATGGATTTGATAACTTTGACCGAAGGCGAAATCTTGGTTTTAAAATCCGCTTCCAGCTTTTC
>CALFBU010000333.1 GCA_937951455.1 uncultured Rhizobiaceae group bacterium | reverse complement strand
GGTGAAGATGTCGTTCAGGAACATTTTGACCGGATCAGCGGCCATTTCCTCGTCGCCTATCTTGAAGGCGGAGGATGGCGTGGCAGGTGTCAGGATTGCGTCTATGCCTTGGTTGAAGACGTTTTCGAAATCGCGCTTGATGAGTGTGCGGACTTTTTGGGCGCGCAGGTAGTAGGCGTCGTAATAGCCTGACGATAGCACATAGGTGCCGATCATGATGCGGCGCTGGACTTCATCACCAAAGCCTGCTGATCTGGTTTTTTCATACATGTCCGTGATGTCATCACCCGTGACGCGCAGGCCGTATTTGACGCCGTCATATCTGGCAAGGTTGGATGAGGCTTCTGCGGGTGCCACGATGTAATAGGCAGGCAATGCGTATTTTGTGTGCGGGAGCGATATATCGACGACTTCCGCGCCTGCATCCTTGTACCACTGGATGCCCTGCTGCCAGAGTGCTTCGATGTCTTCCGGCATGCCGTCCACGCGGTATTCTTTCGGTATGCCGATTTTCTTGCCCTTCATGGACTGGCCGATGGCCGCTTCATAATCCGGCACTGGCAGGTCAACGGACGTTGTGTCTTTTTCATCGACACTTGCCATGGATTTCAGCAAAATCGCTGCATCGCGCACGTCTCTGGCAATTGGACCAGCCTGATCGAGCGAAGAAGCAAAAGCGACCACGCCCCAGCGCGAGCAACGCCCGTAGGTTGGTTTGATGCCAACGGTGCCGGTAAAGGCTGCGGGTTGGCGAATAGAACCGCCTGTGTCCGTTGCGGTTGCACCGGCACAAAGCTGCGCGGCAACGGCTGCGGCTGATCCACCTGATGAACCACCCGGCACAAGCGGCGTATCATCGCCTTGCGCTTTCCAGGGGTTGGTCACCGCGCCATAATAAGACGTCTCGTTGGAAGACCCCATGGCGAATTCGTCCATGTTGAGCTTGCCCAGCATAACCGCCCCATCGTCCCACATGTTTTGCGTAACGGTGGATTCATATCTTGGCTTGAATCCATCGAGAATGTGGCTACAGGCTTGTGTGTGCACGCCCTCTGTGCCGAACAAATCCTTGATGCCAACCGGAATGCCCTCAAGCGCACCCGCCTCGCCCTTGGCGATTTTCTCATCGGAGATTTTAGCCCACTTTTTTGCGTTTTCAGGCGTTACCTCAATGTAGGCGTTGAGGGTTTTATTGGCTGCTTCGATCTCGGCCAGATAGGCATCGGTTAATTCTACGGCTGTGATTTCCTTGGCCAGAAGTTTTTCACGGGCTTGAGCGATGGTTAGGCTTGTTAATTCAGACATTTGTTATCTTTTTCAATTGGTTAGGAACAAAGGATTCCAGATTGATTCATTTGCAAATTTTATAGTCTCGGGAGACATAATTGGGAAATTCTTCATCAAGTTTTATGTTTTCAGGCAGTCTTTGAGACAATAAAAGCTGGGCTTCGGAAATGACAAATTCATTTTGCGATTGCACGGTCACCGTGTTTTCGTCTTGCGGGATGAGCGTGATTTGATCAGGTCTGTTGATGCCGCTGTCGTCTCCACAGTTTGCACGCGCCACAGCCAAATAGACCTGCCCTGTATCCTTGTCCGCTTCGACCTCAAAGCCCAGGAAGGTGCATCCAAATTCAAGGCCGAAAACGCCTTCTTCTGAAAGTTGCAGGCTGTCATCTTCGGTCGCGTCACCGCATTTGGAAGGATCGGTTGAATAGACCTTGTCCTTCAAAAAAACGGGCAAGTCCAATGCCATTGCAGGGTGTGAAACAAAGGAAAACGCCAAAGTTGATAGTAAAACGCGCAACATCTTAAGGTCTACTCGATTACCTTGGGCACCATGAAATAATGGTCTTCGCTTGCTGGCGCGTTGGCAGTTACATCGTCGGCCTTGTTGCCGTCGGTCACTTCGTCAACGCGCTTGCGCATATCCATTTGAACGACCGATGTCATCGGCTCCACGCCTTCTACATCGACTTCATTCAATTGATCTACAAAGCCCAGAATGGCGTTTAGCTCACCCTGCATTTTTTCTGCCTTGGCATCATCACAAGCAATACGGGAAAGCTTGGCAACGCGCTTAACGGTAGCAATATCAACAGACATTGGAGATTCTTTCGGTTTAGAAATTGTTTCTTGGTAAGCGTATAAACTTTGATGGGTTTGGTTTCAATGAAAAATCAATGATTAGATTGATTGAGCAGCAAAAAACAAACCAGCAAGGATCAAAATTCCCTGCAATGCAATGATGCCTATCAAGATATTTTTAAAAGGCTGCTTTACAGTTTTGTGCCGCAGATGGTTCATCGCAACAATTGCCAAAGGTGAACCGCCCAAAAATGCTGCAAGGAGAAGCGTTTTCTCAGGTATGCGTCTTGTTTTTGCGATGGCTGCTTTTTTATCCAGATAAAACAACAAATAAGTAATTGCATTGATGAGCATGAAATATGCGATGATGATTTTTGCAAGTTCCAACATATAAGCTTCAATCCCTTTTGCTGGTCTTGCCTTTAAACGATTTGAACCTTAAAGGCTAAGCCCATGAGCAATATAATTGAAATCGCGGATGTTCCATCCCTTCATTCACGCAACAAGCGTCTGATGGGGCTTGATCTTGGCACTAAAACCATTGGCATCGCGATTTCTGATGTTCGACTTACAATTGCAACGGCGCGTGAAACGTTACAACGCAAAAAGTTTACGCTGGATGCACAATATCTCATCGCAATGGCTGAAAAAGAGGATATCTTTGCCTTTGTGCTGGGACTCCCCCTCAACATGGATGGGTCAGAAGGCCCTCGCGTCCAAGCGACACGTGCGTTCGTGCGCAGTATGGCTGGTTTGACAGATATGCCGTTTTTACTATGGGATGAGCGTTTATCTACCGTTGCAGCAGAGGAAGCCATGTTGGCTTTTGATGTGTCACGGAAAAAACGCGCCGAGAAGATCGACGCGGTTGCGGCAGCCTTTATTCTGCAGGGTGCACTTGACCGCTTACAACTGAATTGATTTTGTCCTTGGTTGCATAGGCGCCCTTGAAGCCAAGCTTGTGCTTGATGAAGCTCCAAGTTTGCGGCATCCAGTGTTTGTACCAGCGCAGTGCTGCAATGCCGAAGACTATCAATGTATCAATGACAAAAACATAGGCCAGTTTGATTGGGATTTCTGAGGCAGGAATTTGCAGTATGTTGGCGTAAATGCCAAACATCTGGTCATGAAAAGCTTTTGAAAAGAAAAATGTCGGGCCGGTGTCATAATAACTCATAAAGTACCATCCCCAGAAGAAGATGATTGTAGCGGCCCAAAGAATTAAAATTTTACGCATCAAGATTTTCCTATATCCACGTCCCTACTATGCAACGTGGAAAGCGCCTCGACAACGTAAACTATTTGTTAAGGTTAAAACTTATGGTTAACAAAGCCAACGCTGTGGACAGGCGAGCCTCGACCTACCAGGCAGGGAAATTCTTATTGATGATTTCGCGGGCGTTATAGCGATTATCCAACATGCCATAGGTATTGCGCCACAAACCGCCCAAACGAGTTTCGATGAAGGCTTGTGCCGTTTGCCCTGCCCCAAGCTTTGTAAGCTCTGCGGCAGCCGCTGTGAGGGCAAGTTGCTCAACCAATATCCGTGCGGAGCCTGGATCTTCCATGGTCATTTTGGCAGCAGTACGAATGACGTCGATCGTCTTTGCAGCATTTGCACCGCCCAAATCCTGCTGAAGATTATCCAATACGGCATCGAGAATATTTTTGCTTTTAGAAAGAACCCGCATGACATCAAGACACATGATGTTACCAGCGCCTTCCCATATGCCATTCAAGGGTGCTTCACGGTAATGACGTGCGAGATTGCCAGCTTCGACATAGCCATTGCCGCCCAGACATTCAAGAGCCTCGCCGATCAAGGCTGGTGCGATTTTGCATGTCCAGTATTTTATAACAGGCGTCATCAATCGCACATAAGCTGCTTCTTCAGGGTTAGCCCCTGCCCTGTCAAAAGCCTTTGCCAGACGAAACACGAGTGCCGCACTTGCCACGGCATCAAGCGACATATCAGCCAAGACCCGCTCCATCAGTGGTTGATCAATCAGTTTTTTGCCAAAGGCTGAGCGATGCCGTGTATGATGCACGGCTTCTGCCAGACTGGTACGGATCAAGCCGGTTGAAAATACAGAACAATCAAGCCTTGTGAGCGTGACCATTTCCATGATCGTGGCAATTCCCTTGCCTTCTTCACCGACAAGATAGGCAAGTGCGTCTTTAAATTCTATTTCACTGGAGGCGTTGGAGCGATTGCCGAGTTTGTTTTTTAATCGCTGAATGCGCATGCCGTTTAGTTCACCATCAGGCAAAATCCTTGGCATCATGAAACAGCTTATGCCTTTGGTCGTTTGAGCCAAAACCAGGAATGCATCGCTCATTGGCGCGGAAACGAACCACTTGGCACCATTGATGCGCCAAATCCCATCTTGTAACGCTTCAGCTTTAGTTGTGGCCGCGCGCACATCGGAACCGCCCTGACGTTCGGTCATCGCCATGCCCAGCGTTACGCCTCGTTTTTGCGACAAGGGCTTGTGAGAAGGATCATAACTGGAAGAGAAAATCTTGCCTTGCCATTCTTCCAGCAAGGGTTGATTTGCCACCAATACGGCAACAGAGGCGTTCGTCATGCTCATCGGGCACAGATGACCGCTTTCGACGCCACCGGAAATATACATGCGAATAGCGCGCGCCAGGTTTCGATGTCCCTTGTCGCCATCACCATCGCGCCATGCGGAGACGTGTAACCCGGACTCAACCCCTTTGCGCATCAAGGCATGCCATGCGGGATGAAACTCCACGCGGTCGATGCGTTCACCCTTCGCATCATGCGTATGAAGCACAGGTGGATTTTCGTTTGCCAGCGCACCTAACTTAATGGTGTCAGACATGCCAGCCCAAGCGCCAAGCTTTACAAAGCCGTCCTTGGCTTCCTTCGACATGGAAACCGAAACAAGGTTCAGAACTGGGTCCGCACTAAAGGCATTAAACCCAGCATATTCAGGCGATTGATTGGTCATACTTACTTTATGAGTTGGAAAAGACGATTCTGCAAATGTTAGATAACAATTTTAGGCATGAGATTAACGTTTTTTTTGCCACAACACATCTCAGCCACAATGGTTTGCTTGACTTAAAGTCAGTAAATGCAAACATGATTTTACGAGTCGTTTTGAAAAACAATCAGGGCATAAGAAATTTAAAATGCAGCAACAACATAAATCAATAGCCGCAAGTTCAGACGACAATTCTATCGAAAAGGGATTGAATGAAACCTTGGATTTCAATCAAGATCTCTCGGATTTTAATGATGCAAAACCTGTAAAAATTACAGAGATGAAACGTGAATTAAGTGCGCTCAGAAAAGAGCTTCATGCCTATCGCGTCCAAAATGCTGACTTGAAAAACGCCAATAATGATTTGACCGCCAAACTTTCAAGACTTCAAAATACAATTGATAACCTTCAACGCACTGTAAGGGAACAGGCGGTAAAAACGCTGGATGAAATGTTTTTTGGCCTCAAGAAATGAAGGTCGCTTTACTAATACAGGCATTTTTGAACAACCCTGGCGGTGCAGAAAAAGTCGCCGGTAAACTGGCAAACCTGCTTGTTAAAAATGGAATTGAATGCACCATTATTTGCGCTCCCAAACATGTGGAAACATCGCCCTACACGCTTGCGCCAGAAGTATCCGTTATAGAGCTTTCCCGAAAACGGGACTATGAATGGTTTGCGCTTAGAGGGAAATTCGATTTACTTGTCGGATTTGCGATGTCCGGTTGTTATGCGGAAATCATGAACAAGGCTAAAGTACTGGATTGCCCTTATGTCGTGCAGGAATGCAGCTCTCCAAGGAGAATGCTCAGTCTGATGGCAGCTAATCAGCAAGATGGCATTGCCACGCCCCGTGAAGCGTTTTGGTTGCGCCAGGCCATCCTAGCAAATGCGAATGCCATACGACTGACGGTCCCTGATTATGAAGAAACCTTGCTGCATCCTATCCGCGCATTTGCCTATTCGTTTTATAACAGCCTTGATTTGCACGAACATGATCCATTGCCCCTCGATAAACGTCGCAAAAAGATTGTCGCGGTGGGCGCTTTGAAAAATGACAATAAAAACGGCCTTACAGCTGCCAAAGCATTTTTGGATTCAGGCATGGCGAGAGATGGCTGGAGGCTGGAATTCTACGGTAAAAACAATTTTCAAAAAGAATTCAAACAACTTCAAGCTCAGTCCGGTGGAGACGCATTGTCAGATAACGGTCTGACAACGAACCCCAGTGAAATGTATGAAGATGCCAATCTACTACTTATACCTTCTTTTGAAGAAGGGCTTCCAAATGTTGTGATTGAGGCTTTTCATTATGGTATTCCTGCAATAGGCTTTGCCGATTGCTCCGGCACCAACCATTTGATTGCGCATAACGAAAGAGGAATACTGGTTGATAACTTCTCGCAAAAGCTGATGGCCAAAGCCATTTCCTCCCTGTGCAACGACACAAAAGAAAGAATGCGCATGGGTGCGAATGCCAAACAGTTTGCTGAAAAGCACTTTGATGAAGCGACTTTTGAGAAGAACTGGTTGACGCTTATAAAAAATGCAATTTCTGGCAAAAACAGGTTTATGGAAGATGCAAAACTGCCCATTGACGACTGGCCGGATCAAAAAGCCAAGGAAGCGCTTACTCACTTAACGGTGCTTCACCAATCCATCGCAAACATGGAAAAAC
>CALFBU010000332.1 GCA_937951455.1 uncultured Rhizobiaceae group bacterium | reverse complement strand
ATTAGGGTTGAAAAGCTCCAAGGTGGTGCGTTCCTTGGTTTTCAGCTCTTCTTCTTTTTTTGTATTTCCACCAGAAAAACTAGATAAATCAAATATATAAGACTGGTAGTTAATCAGTGTAACGCTGTCATTCTTGCGGTTGATTTGCTGTATTTCACCGTCTTTGAGTTTTAAAAAAGACCCCAAATCCGACCGCGTTAAAATTCCTTCTTTCGCGGTATAGATGATTGCGGTGTTCTCATCGCGTTCATCTGAAATCATAATGCCTGACAAAATACCACCGGCTCTGCGTTCCGAGATATGAAAAGTCAGGTTTCTGCCGATTTTGTTAAATGTGCCTTCTTGGATCAGAATCGAGACCAGATCAGCGCGCATTTCTGTAACGTATGATTTTAATTTGATCAGGCTCAGTGGCGAAACGACGTGCCCGACCAGTCCCGCAAACATGCTGCAAAGAAATGCCAGAATCAGCAGAGGTTTTGCGATGGTCCAGTTCGAGCAACCACTGGCTGTTACCACAACCAGTTCCGTATTCGTGTTCATGGCGTTAATCGTACTGATGGTGGATAACAGCAGCGCAACAGGAATAATCGCAACCAGCAGGTTGGGCACGGCGAGTGTCGTTAAAGACAGATAGGCGAAAATAGTCTGACCGTTGCTGTTAATGATGTCGATGCCTTTGAGTGCCTGGACGATCCAGACAACACCTGCAAGAGAGCACAGGATGATCAGCGTTGCCGATGTCGCTTTCTTGAAGATGTATCGCTCGATCAACGACATGTTTTAGATTACCTCGAAAGCTACAAAGATTATAAAGCTTGGTCTGTCTTTGAGGGAATTATGGCGATTCCCCTAGTTGATGGCTTATAGTTAACATTATTGCGCAGAATTGGCTAAAATTTGAACAAAAAACAGGGTAAAGAACCTGTTAACAAATCTTGCCATCTACAACGGGGCATAGACACATATTTTGTGGCTCAAATATGCTCAAAGTCGAAGAAACCATTTCAAATCAAGGTGAATTTCCCTTTTACCCTCGACAGGCGCGAGAAAAGTATTACTTTCGCTAAAGATGAATCTTTGGAGATATTATGGCTAAATTACCGACTTTTACTTTTGCGAAAAATTCCATTCCTGCAAACGGCACTTTGGTGGTGGTTATGCCGCTTGATGCAAACCTGCCGCCGTTGGTGAAAGCCATGACCTGTAGCAAGCAGCTTGAGCGCGCCATTTCAGTTGAAAGTTTTACCGGTAAATCAGGTTCAATGCTGACTTTGATTGCACCGGAAGCGGGCCCTGACAAAATTATCCTGATTGGTTGCGGTAAACCGTCCGAGATGACTGAAACAGATGCCTTTAAAGTTGGTGGCAAGATTTTTGCAGCGTGTGGCAGCCATGATGCGGTTACAGTTCTAACCGAAGTGGCAGCAAAATCTAATGCGCTTTCGTCAGATGTGGTTGCCAATATTGCGGCTGGTGCGAAACTACGCGCTTACAAGTTTGACGATTATTTCACGAAGGGGCGTGAGGCCGATAAAAAGCCTAAAAAGGTCGCCAAATTCAAGGTTGGTACGGATGATTTGGCTACGACCAAGAAAGCCTGGGCCAGAATTGATGGCGTGACGGACGGCGTTAATGTTGCACGCCAATTGGTCAATGAACCACCGAATACACTTGGTCCTGTCGAGTTTGCCAAGGAAGCGCAAAAGCTGAAAAAGCTGGGTGCGAAAGTACAAGTGCTTGGTGTTGCTGAAATGAAGAAGCTTGGCATGGGTGCCTTGCTGGGTGTGTCACAAGGTTCTGCGACAGATCGCCAAGCCAGAATGGCCATCATTCAATGGGATGGTGGCAAGAAGGGTGACAAGCCGCTGGGGTTCGTCGGTAAGGGAGTAGTGTTTGATACGGGCGGTATTTCCCTAAAACCAGGCGGTGGCATGGAAGACATGAAGGGCGACATGGGTGGCGCTGCTGCTGTCACGGGTCTCATGCATGCACTTGCGGCCAGAAAAGCCAAGGTTAATGCGGTCGGCATCATTGGTCTTGTTGAAAACATGCCCGATGCAAATGCCCAAAGACCAGGTGATATCGTTACCTCAATGTCTGGTCAAACCATTGAAATTATTAATACGGATGCGGAAGGGCGCTTGGTTCTTGCTGATGCGCTCTGGTATTGTCAGAAGCGTTTCAAACCCAAATTCATGATCAATCTTGCAACGCTTACAGGCGCTATACTTGTGGCGCTTGGCAAAGAACATGCAGGCATATTCTCAAACGATGATGCGCTTGCAGACAATCTCTTCAAGGCAGGACAATTGACGGATGAGAAAGTCTGGCGTCTTCCCATCAGTGATGCCTATGACAAGATTATCGACAGTAAAAATGCTGACATGAAAAACTCAGGCGGGCGTTATGCGGGCTCTATTACCGCAGCGCAATTCCTGCAACGTTTCGTCAATGACGTGCCGTGGGTGCACATTGATGTCGCAGGCATGGCGATGGGATCCAAGACCAATGAATATAACCAGTCTTGGGGCTCAGGTTATGGCGTAAGATTGCTGGATAAGCTTGTCTCTGAATTCTACGAGTAAACTGTAAAAGAAAAACCCGTATTTGAATGCGTTTCAAATACGGGTTTTGTTTATTTGGAAACAATCAGCTTCATGCCGGGTTTGATACGCCTTGCATCTTCGATTGAATTGATTTTCATAATCTCCGCAGCGCTAATCTTAAATTTACGGCCGATCTGGCTTATCGTGTCACCAGATTGAACGATATGAAATTTTGCGCCTGTCAAATTGGCTGGTTTAATAGGAACAGGCTTGCCAATCGGGTTTACATGTTTTTTGACGGAGCCCGTCTGAGTAAGATCAATTTTACGAACGGTTTTATCCTGATCTTGCACTCCAGTGAGGCGAAGCCTTTCTTTTTCGTCAATGGGCTTGCCTGACCAATCATACCCTGGCTTGCCGTCTGCCAATTGCAGGCTGTCATTGCTACCGAAGACTTGATATCCGCCATACGCAGATATTGCAAGCAGGACAACAAGCCCGCTTTTAAGTAGCAATCCTGAAAATCCGCCATAGACTTCTTCTTCATAGACTAGATGTTCAGCCCCTAATGAAACAGGCGCTTCGCCTTCCCATTGTTT
>CALFBU010000331.1 GCA_937951455.1 uncultured Rhizobiaceae group bacterium | reverse complement strand
GCATAGGCAATACGCTTTCAGAGCGTGAATACCTAAACCGCGAAGACGGGCTAAACCTAATGGGCTTCAAACCAGTTGATGAAAGCAGGTCGTTACAAGCAGGTGCGCACTTCATTGCCAAGGAAGCCGAACCTGTTATGGACAACGATGAAGGCTGGATGACGTCAGTTTGTTATTCACCTAACCTTGGGCATTCAATTGGTCTTGGTTTCATCAACAAAGGCAATAATCGTATTGGCGAAATCGTAACTGCAGCCGATCCATTGCGCGGTAACACAATGGATGTGGAAATTGTTTCCGCGCATTTCATTGATCCGGAAGGGGAGAGACTTCGTGCCTAATTCATCTTTAAACCTTGAAGCGTCTTCACCTCTGAGCGGTTACAGCCATGACTTCGGTTCTGTGAAAGTTGAAGAAGTTACAGGCAAAGCGCTGGTGTCGATCGCTGAACCGCTTGGCATTAAAACAAAGCTTAAAACGGCTATCAAGAAAAGCCTTGGCGCTGCGTGGCCAGTGATCGGAAGTTCGACAACTTCTTCCAAAGGCTACCAACTTCTGGGCATTCAAAGCGATATGATATATGCGTATTTTGATCATCCCGGCGGTCTCGCCGATAAGCCTGTCAAAAGCCTTTTGAAAGACAATGCATATTGCACAGACCAATCAGATGCCTGGGCTATGGTTCAAATATCAGGTGAGGGCGTTTACGCAGCACTTGAAAGAATCTGCCCGCTAAATTTGGCGCCTGATGTTTTTGAAGTAGGGGCAGTTGCCCGAACATCCATGGAACATTTGGGCGTGATTATCTTCAAGACGAATGAAAATACATTTGTTTTGATAGGCGCAACTTCATCGGCGGACGATCTTTTACATGCTGTGACAGTATCGGTCACCAACACGCAATAATTGTCATTGAAATCAAATTCTGCTGGAGTTCTAGTAAATCGCCTTGATGTGTTACAAAATTTAAAATAATTATTTTATTTGTAACATGTTCGTGCTATGTATTTCTAATAATTTCATATTTGGAGCCTACCCTTGGACGCTTATATTCTCGATGCAATCAGAACACCCATCGGTCGATATGGTGGACGCCTGTCTTCAATACGAACCGATGACCTGGCCGCATTACCTATCGCAGAGTTGGTAAAGCGCAATCCTGATATCGACTGGTCAAAAATTGATGATGTCATCTATGGCGATGCCAATCAGGCGGGTGAAGACAATCGTAATGTTGCGCGGATGGCAGCATTACTTGCTGGTCTCCCTATCGATGTGCCGGGAACGACTATCAACAGGCTTTGCGGTTCCGGAATGGATGCAGTTGGCATGGCGGCAAGAGGCATAAAGGCTGGCGACTATCAAATGGCAATCGCGGGCGGCGTCGAGAGCATGAGCCGCGCGCCATTTGTCATGCCAAAGGCTACCACGGCATTTTCACGTGCGAACGAAGTGTTTGACACAACCATTGGCTGGCGCTTTGTAAACAGAAAAATGAAAGAAGCTTATGGCATCGATTCCATGCCTCAAACGGCTGACAATGTAGCGGATGAATTTAACATAAACCGCGAAGATCAAGATGCTTTCGCAGCACGTAGTCAAAAGCGTTATCAAAAAGCTCATGAGGCAGGCGTTTTTGACGATGAGATCATGCCTGTTGAAATACCGCAACGCAAAGGTGATCCAATACGCTTTGAAAAGGATGAACACCCTCGAGCCAATGCAGATGTTACCAAACTTGCCAATCTTAAGGGCATCAATGGTGAAGAGAAGTCCGTCACCGCAGGCAATGCATCTGGTGTAAACGATGGCGCCGCAGCATTGCTCTTGGGCGATGAAGCCGCAGCAAAAAAAGCCAAGCCACTTGCCCGCATTGTTGGAATGTCAGCTGCAGGCGTTTCACCTCACATCATGGGCATTGGTCCTGTACCTGCTACCCGCAAGGTTTTGGAGCGCACAGGCCTCTCACTTGAACAGATGGATGTGATTGAGTTGAACGAAGCCTTCGCAAGTCAGGGAATCGCAACCCTTAGAGAATTAGGCATCGCTGATGACGCGGAGCACGTAAACCCAAATGGTGGCGCTATTGCAATCGGTCATCCGCTTGGCATGTCAGGCGCACGATTGGTCATGACGGCAGCCTATCAATTACAAAGAACAGGCGGACGTTACGCACTTTGCACCATGTGTGTTGGCGTTGGGCAAGGCGTTGCCCTGATATTGGAACGGGCATAGGAGAAAACTCATGTATGCACAACTTGTAAAATCCACTGGCAAAAACGTTCAATCTCTTGAAGAGATGTCACCGCAAGAACGCGCATTTCAAGAACGCATTGATCGTGGTGAAAAGATTGAACCCAAGGAGTGGATGCCTGACGCCTATCGCAAAAACCTGATCCGCCAAATTGGCCAGCACGCACACTCAGAAGTGGTTGGCCAATTGCCTGAAGGAAACTGGATTACCCGTGCACCGACCTTGGAGCGAAAAGCAAACCTTCTTGCCAAGGTGCAAGATGAGGCAGGTCACGGTCTTTATCTCTATTGTGCCGCGGAAACATTGGGTGTCAGCCGTGATGAACTCTACGAAATGCTTCATTCAGGCAAGATGAAATACTCATCCATTTTCAATTATCCAACACTGACTTGGGCAGACATGGGCGCAGTTGGCTGGCTTGTAGATGGCGCTGCGATCATGAATCAGGTGCCGCTACAAAGAACATCCTTTGGTCCTTACGCGAGAGCCATGGTGCGCATTTGTAAGGAAGAGAGTTTTCACCAACGTCAGGGTTTTCAAATCATGATGGTGATGGCAAATGGCACGAAAGAACAAAAGCGCATGGCGCAAGATGCGCTCAACCGTTTTTGGGGACCTGCACTCATGATGTTCGGGCCTTCGGATAAGGACAGTGTACATTCTGCACAGTCGATGGCTTGGAAAATCAAGATGAATACCAATGATGAACTGCGCCAGAAGTTCGTTGATGAAACCGTGCCACAAGCAGAATATCTCGGATTGAAAGTTCCAGATGATAATCTGAAGTTCAATGAAGAAACCGAGCACTATGAATTTACCCAGCCGGATTGGGATGAGTTTTACGACGTCCTTAAAGGCAATGGCCCATGCAATCATGAGCGTCTCGAGACGCGCAAAAAAGCTTGGGATGAAGGTGCATGGGTGCGCGATGCCATGATGGCGCATGCGGAGAAAAAAGCTGCTCGAAAACAAGCTGCGGAGTAGGGCCATGTCTGAGAAAAAAGAATGGCCACTATGGGAAGTTTTCATTCGAGGACAACACGGCATGAGCCATCGTCACGTTGGATCGCTTCATGCGAGCGACAATGAAATGGCGATGAAAAACGCAAGAGATGTCTACACAAGACGCAACGAAGGGGTAAGCATTTGGGTCGTCGAGGCAAAACACATAACCGCTTCTTCACCGTCAGAAAAAGGTCCGATGTTTGACCCTGCAAAAGACAAGGTTTACCGCCATCCGACGTTTTATGACTTGCCTGATGAAGCTGGAAATATGTAATGAATGCGCTGTTTGAATTTCTTCTTAGGCAGGGAGATAATGTGCTTGTATTAGGACACCGCACATCCGAATGGTGCGGCACGGCACCCGCACTGGAAGAAGACATTGCGCTTGCCAATACAGCACTTGATTTGATCGGTCAGACGAAACTCTGGCTTGAATACGCCGCAGAAGTTGAAGGGGAAGGGCGCAGTGCCAATGACCTTGCCTTCCTGCGCGATGCTTATGATTTCAGAAATGTTCTTATGCTCGAAACACCGAACGAGGATTACGGCCGCACCTTGATGCGCCAGTTTCTGTTTGATGCTTTTCAAGTACATTGGCTAACAGCGCTAACCGATTCAAAAGACTCACGTATTTCGGAAATCGCAATGAAGTCTGTGAAAGAGGCGCAATACCATCTTGAACGTTCTAGAGACACGATTATTGCGCTTGGTGATGGTACTGAGCTGAGTAATAAAAAAATGCAGGCAGCGCTTGATTATCTATGGCCATATGCAAGGGAAATCATGTTGGTCGATGACGTTGACGAAGCCATGCACAAAGATGGCATTGCACCTCTTCCTAGCGAAATATTAGCGCCTTGGGACGCACTGGTTAAGAGCACAATGCGAGATGCGTATTTGACAATCCCTGACAGTAATTTTGTTCATAAGGGTGGGCGAACGGGCCAAAGACATACCGAACATCTGGGTCACATGCTGGCAACCATGCAGGTACTGCAACGCTCTTATCCAGGTGCAACATGGTAACGGTGGATATGCCACAGGTGGGTGATATATGGTCTTGGCTGGAAGCAGTACCAGACCCGGAAATACCCGTGATCTCGGTTGTCGATTTGGGCGTTGTGCGTGATGTGGCATGGCAGGACGATAAGCTGCAAATCACAATCACACCGACCTATTCGGGCTGTCCCGCGATGTCGGTCATCGCGATGGATATCGAGACTGAACTCTTAAAGCGCGGCATCAATAAACTGGAAATCAAAACCCGGATTGCACCTGTTTGGACAACGGATTGGCTTAGCGAAAAAGGACTTGCAAAGCTGGAAGAATATGGCATTGCCCCGCCACAGGCTGCGGGCGAACCAGAACGTTGTCCGAACTGCAAATCTTCCAGTGTTGAAAAGATCAGTCAGTTTGGTTCAACACCCTGCAAGGCGCAATGGCGCTGCAAGGAATGCCTTGAGCCTTTCGATTATTTCAAGTGCATTTAGGTTGGCGGTGATGGTCCAATTTCACAAACTCAAAGTAGTAAACATTCATAAAACAATTCGCGATGCGGTCGTTTTGACATTACAGCCAGAAGATGCGGAATCGTTTCAATTTGTTCAGGGGCAATATCTGACTTTCAGGAAAGAGTTTGATGGTGAAGAACTGAGACGCTCTTATTCAATCTGCGCTGCTGTAAATGAGAACCTGCTGCAAGTGGGCGTCAAAAAAGTCGACGGTGGCGCTTTCTCGACCTGGGCGAATACGGAGCTACAAATAGGCGATACGCTTGAAGCCATGCCGCCGATGGGCAAGTTTTACAAAACGCCGGAAAAACACCATGACAATCATTACCTCGCCTTCGCAGGCGGGTCTGGTATTACACCTGTATTGTCGATTTTGAAATCAGCGCTGCAAGATGAAAATCATTCGTCAGTGACACTTGTATATGCCAATCGAAATCTCAATACGATCATGTTTCGTGAAGAACTCGAAGACCTCAAAAATATCTACATGGGACGGTTAAATATCATTCATGTGCTGGAAGATGAAAGTCAGGATATTGAATTATTCCACGGTCGTGTAGATGGCGCAAAATGCGATGCACTTTTCAAATCCTGGATTGATCTGGATACGGTAACAACTACCTACATCTGCGGGCCTGAGCCGATGATGTTGGCAATCTCGGATGCTCTGAAAAATCATGGTCTGAAAAAAGAAAACATCCGTTTTGAACTTTTTGCCAGCGGTCAACCGGGCCGTGCGAGAAAGAAGGCTGTGAGCAGTCAAACCACCGAAACAGGTACTTCTGGTAGGGTTACACTCAACGGCGAAACCCGTTCTGTTACGATCAATCCTGACACCAGTCTGTTGGAAGCTGCATTGGAAAATAACATCGACGCACCCTTCGCATGCAAGGCCGGTGTATGCTCAACCTGCCGCGCAAAAGTGCTTGAGGGTGAAGTTGAAATGATAGCCAATCATGCGCTGGAGGATTATGAAGTCGAGGCTGGCTTCGTCCTGTCCTGTCAGTGTTATCCTCTATCAGACAAAGTTGTTTGGGATTATGATTTGTCCGGTCACTAAACCTGTCTTAAATCAATCACCCGTTTCGCCTTGCCTTCAGAACGCGTGACGCTGTTAGGCTCTGAAACGGTCACTTTCGCGGATATGCCTATGGTGTCCTTGATGCTTTTGATAAGTGCGGCAGAGGCAATATTGCGGCTGGTTTCGTCGGCTGCATTTGGCGTAGCTTCTACCAAAACAGTCATTTGATCCATCCTACCGTCTCGACTGAGCTCAATTTGAAAATGCGGAGCAAGACCTTCAATTGCCAATAGTCGCTCTTCAATTTGAGTGGGGAAGACATTCACACCACGCAGGATAATCATATCATCAACGCGGCCAGTGACCTTTTCCATTCGGCGCATGCTACGAGCTGTACCGGGCAACAAGCGCGTCAGGTCTTTGGTGCGATAGCGTATCATGGGAAGTGCTTCCTTTGAGAGCGTAGTGAAAACCAGTTCTCCTTCTTCGCCATCCTCAACGGGTTCGCCCGTTTCAGGGTTTATAATTTCAGGGTAGAAGTGATCTTCCCAAATATGCAGCCCGTCTTTTGTCTCAACGCACTCATTGGCAACACCGGGCCCAAGGATTTCAGATAGGCCGTAAATATCAACTGCATGCATATCAAACGCATCTTCGACTTCCTGTCGCATTGCGTTCGTCCACGGTTCCGCACCAAAGACGCCAACCTGCAACGAGCAGTCGCGTGGATCTAATCCTTGTGCATGAAACTCATCCAGAATATTCAACATGTACGAGGGCGTTACCAGGATGGCATCAGGTTTAAAGTCGTTGATGAGTGTAACCTGTCGTGGTGTCATGCCGCCCGATACAGGGATAACCGTAGCACCTAATTTTTCAATGCCAAAATGAGCACCCAAACCGCCCGTAAACAAACCATACCCATAGGCATTATGAACCATGTCACCAGGTTTAATACCTGATGCACGCAGCGAACGTGCCACCATATTTGCAAAGAGCTCACAGTCAGCATCTGAATAGCCAACGACTGTCGCCTTGCCTGTTGTTCCGGATGAGGCATGGACTTTGCGGATTTTTTCCATCGGGACTGCGAACATGCCAAATGGATAATTGTCACGTAAATCATCTTTCACCGTGAATGGAAACTTGGATAAATCCTTGAGCGATTTCAGATCAACGGGATGAACGCCTTTTTCATCAAACCGCTTTTTATACATCGCCACATTTTCGTAAGCATGCCTTAGTGACCACTGCATGCGCTGCAATTGAAGGGCTTCGATTTCATCCCTGCTGGCAATCTCGATCGGCTCGAGGCTCGCACGGTCTGGTGTAAGGTCTTTCAATTTATTCTCCTGAAATCATTCTTCAAAAAGTTGCCCTTTGATGGTACGGGAGCAACCTCGAAATTCCGCGATCACGTCATCATTTTGATTGGTGATACGAACATCATAAATACCAGTACGGCCTATCAGGCTGGTCTCAACCGCATGTGCTGTAAGTGTGTCATTCAAAAAGCCGGGCGCCAAATAGGTAATCGTATTGTGTTGGGCGACGGTTGCCTGATTTCTGCTATTACAGGCAAAGGCAAACGCTGAATCTGCAAGTGAGTAGATGACGCCGCCATGGCAATTGCCGTGTCCGTTGCAATGATGTTTTTCAACCGTAAGTTCAAGCGTTGCGGTAGCCTCTTTAACCTCGATTAAAGACAAGCCTATCCACTTGGATGCTTCATCACCTTGCCACATGGCTTGGGATGCTTTTTTTGCACGTTCATCTGGTGTCATGAATTATGGCCTGAAAAATTGGGCACGCGTTTTTGCAAGAATGCTGATACACCTTCTGCATAATCGGGACTTTCACCACATATTTTTTGTGTCGCTGCTTCCAGTTCGAGTTGTTCATCCAATGTATTGGAGGATGCCGTCTGAATAAGTTCTTTTGTTTTTCCCAGTCCAAGCGTAGGGCCTTTGGCTAAATTAGACACAAGCTTTCGCACTTCGTCCATGAAGGTTTCATCTTCGTAACTTTTGAAAATGAGCCCCCAATCTTCAGCCTTTTCTGCGCTGATTGGCTCTGCTGTTAGTGCCAGTGCTTTTGCTCTTGCTTCGCCAAGCAAGCGGGTAAGGTTCCAAGTGCCTCCCGCGTCAGGCACAAGGCCGACTTTGGCAAAGGATTGAATGAATTTCGCACTTTTAGCTGCTACAACGATATCGCAGCAAAGCGCAACATTTGCGCCTGCTCC